>JAFQAM010000020.1 GCA_017416885.1 Clostridia bacterium
AGGATGTAGAAAACATTAAGTCATTCTACGCTCAGGTTGGAGATAGAGTTCCACAAATTATGTATGATGAATTAGCTGCTCTTGAAGCAAGACTTAATAAATAACATAAAACGCACTCTTCGGAGTGCGTTTTTTGTTGAGGATGTAGGGTGTAGGGGGCAGGATGTAGGGTGTAGGGCGTATTTGTTAACAATTATTTTTGCGCGTTTATTTTGTTGATTTATTTAGGGAGTTATGGTATAATTCTAAAGAGGTGATATGATGAAAAGGCTGATTGCTACGGTTTTGATGGTGGTTGGGCTTGCTTGCTTTGTGGTTGGATGTGGAAATAGCAAGATAAATGCGAGAATAGATATTGCAAGCTCGGTGAATTTCAGATGTGAGGTTGATAGTACAAGCGGTAACGGCGCTTATACCTTGGCTAAGGGCAGCTCGGTGGAGCTATTTGAAAAATGCTTTGAGCATAAAAAAGATGCGCAACGATTAAAGGGAAATCAGGTTGCGGTCAGCACTGATTATATTATGCTTCATTTTGTTGGTGACGCTGTTGACAATGCGCCTGTTAAAAACGGTAAAGCTGATTATAGTGGATTTGTGATTTTTTCAAATAATGTGGTCAGGTTTGAGTATGATGGCGCAAGCGAATATTATCAATTTAACGGATTTTATAATTTTGTAAATACATATTTATTGATTTTTGCTGAGAAAGCTTAAAAGCGTTGGCTTTATAAATTTTAAAAACCTTCCTTGTTTTTTAAGGAAGGTTTTTGTTTTTATATTGGCATTAGGTTAATTTGGCTATATGACAGTGGAATAGCATTTTCTGTGTTGGTTTCGCTACAAATGTAGCTAAGCTTGCCGCCGTCAATTATATATGCGCACATAATCAAAGGTGTGTTGCTTATATTTGTCCAATCATTTGCTGAAATTTTGATATCAAAGCGGGGATAGGTTGTGTCCTTTAACGATCTTGACTGACCGTTTATGATGTCTGTTACCTTGCCGTTTGCGGTTAGTGGGGATATGTTATCAGTGACTGCGCAAACGATGCCATAATCAAAGGTTATATCATTTGCGGTTTCATAAATCGCAATATCCTCTTTATTTACTGTATAGCTTACGCAAATACTCTTTCCGCTTCTGCTAACTGAATAGCCTAAAAATTTAAAGAGTGGCTGTGTATCGACTTCTATGCTTTCGTCGCAGGTTGGACAGCCTAAGGTTTTAATACCGTTATTTAAAAAGCTGTTTTCGTATTTCATTGCTTCAAGGACTCTGTAATCGTGATGATTTGTAGGCGGGATTTCCTTTTGCTCGGTTTTACCGCACTTGCATTCATAAATGCCTTCGCCAGGAGTTACACAGGTTTCCTCTTTTAGTGTTTGCTTGAGTGTGTCAAAATGACAATAATGCTCGTAAACCTCAATTTCCCAAACGAGGTGAGTGTTATTCCATCCGCAGGGGTCCCAATATTCTATTTTATATATAGGCGTATTAATGTTTGGTTCGATTACAATTGCAGTTTGGTTTTCTGTTTTATAATCCTTTTGGAAAACTCTTTTATTATTTTCATCATAAAGAACAACGGTAAAGCCAAAGTTTGGTCTGTAGCTTTGGTATGCCGCGGTTAAGCCTTGATCGCCTGATGCGGAATAAGAGTCCTCAGGCTCTTGGTTTACATATACGATGAGCTTATCAACAACAAAAAATCTATCGTAGGTAAAATACACAGAAAAATCTCTCTCATTGTGTGATGAGCCCATTCCCGAGCCGTATTTGCCGTCAACCAATCTATTCAAATTAGATGAAACAACCCAACAGCCGGATGTGGTAGAGAGTGTTGCCTCGGGAGCTATATTAGTCCCCTCAGTTGGCGTGACTTCTTCGGTTTCCTCGGCAAAAGCGGTTATTGTAAGTATGCTTAATAATGCTATGCAAAGTATTAAAATTAAGGATAGCTTTTTCATAAGCGCGCCTCTCTTTCTAAAAAAATAGTTTGATGTTGTTACATTTATATAATATAATAATGTATGCAATTTGTCAATAGTTTTGGAGCTATTATGGTTAAATTTGTATATTATTTACAATTTTTCAGTGCGGACAATCCCCCGCCCCCTGTCCGTGAGGCAAAAATAACACCCAAGCCCGAAGGCTTGGGTGTATTTTTTAGTTTTTAGCGACTTTTGTCGCCCAACCCCGTTAGGGTTGGGTTAGAGATTAAATCTCTGGTAAAACTGTACCGCCGCCGTAATTATCATTGCTTGTTGTAATTACATCTGCTGCGCGAACTGCAATTTTATCCATTTCTGGAGATACATACTTCATTACTAAATCCTCCTTTTTTAAGTTTATAAACTATAATTAGAAATTATTAGTTTTCATATGCATAAACTGATTGACCATAGTTGTAAAGAGCTCTTGTAATGTTCTTAAGCTTAGTATCTGCGCTATTTTGTTGAATTGATAAGTAAGCATTAATTGAAAGGCTTGCTTCTGGTCCGTTTTCAACGTCAACCCCATTACGTACGAAGGATACTTTTACTGTTTCTCCATACTCTTTAGCCTTAATGTCTGTTACTGTTATAACGCATCTTCCATCATTATCATATGAAATGTTGTCGTCTGTTAAGTCATAGATAGTTGCTGCATTGTTACCAATTTGAACTTTAACTTGGAGTCCTTCTAAGTCTGCTCCTGCTACATTAAACTTGAATAACATTACTACTGAGTTTTCAATAACAAGTTGCATACCGTTCCAGTTTAATGGTGCTTTCTTATCATTGTTTGCACTATAACCATAGCTATATGAACCAATTACTACATCTGAAAGTGCCTTGCTTGGCTTTAATGTGTATCCTTCTGCTTCTACTGCATCTGATACAAGATTATCTACATCGTGACCATGATAAATCTGTGTCATATCACCAGCTATTAAGAGGTCTGAAATAAGTGTAATAAGTTCTTGTTGTGATGCATCTGAACTATAGTTCTTGAAAATTTGTGTTGCATAGAACTTAACACTCATTGTGTAGTGGTTGAGTAATGCTGTTTGACCATTTGGTGCTGTTGCATAAACGGTTGCTGTAATATCTTCATTCATCATATAGAACTTTAATCCCTTGAATTGGAATACTGTTCTTCCATTTTCAACAAATGAATCTGTTACTACTACTTCATCAAGTCCTTCAAGTTTGAATGTCATATAAACATTTGTATAACCTGTTGGGAGTGTTACTCTGTAAATAGCATTAACGTCTGCTGTAAGTGAGATTGCTAAACCTGGGATTGCAAAGCTTGCTGGAACGTCTTCTGGCTCTACTAAAATTGCATCACAATCTTTACACTTAACGCCTGATGTCTTGCCTGGTGTTACTACCTTGTCAATATCTTGTACGCTTGGTACTGCTGGAATGATTTCTGTGTTTGTGTGCTTACATGTTGGTTCTACTGTTACTGTTTCGCGTGAGAGTTCAGCTTCGCATACTGAGCAGTAAACTACCTTGTCATATGAGCCTGCTGTTGTTGATGTAGCTGGAATGTTGTTTTCAATTACTTCTTCGCCTGGTGTATGGTCTGCCATTGGGAGTTTAACTGCCATGAGGTTTGTGTTAAGTGTAAGTGCTTCGTCGAGCCATGCTCCACCACAAACTTCACAATACCAGAATTCAATGTTACCTATTGCTGTACATGTTGGAGCTTTTGCTGCAACGTGAACGCTTGTGTGTTCAGCTTCTGGTCTTGTTATTTCATA
>JAFQAM010000193.1 GCA_017416885.1 Clostridia bacterium
TGCTATTCTGCGAATTTTCCTTACCGAGGGCGAAAAGCTTAATGTTCTTAAATGCTTTAAGGATGTTTACACGAAGCACGAGGCGGTTGCTACCTTTATGGCCATTTTAGAGCTTTTAAGAGCCGGAAGAGTTACTCTTGAGGAAAATACTGAGGAGTTTGAGGTTGAAGGCGTAATTGTTGTTGAAAAGGGCGTATATTTGAATTTATTTACAGGCAAAATAAGAAATCAAGCAGAGGAAAACAATGGATAACGAAAAAAGATTTTCAGGTGACATAGATTACAAGGATATGGAAAGCGCAATTGAGGCTATTCTCTTTGCGGCAGGACATCCTATGGAATATACCAAGCTTGCCGAGGTATTGGGCATTGGCGAGGTGCAGGCAAAAAGAAGAGTTAAAAATTTCGCAGAAAAATATAATGCAGAGGAAAACAAGGGCATTATGCTTCTTGTGTTTGAAAACACCTGTCAGCTCTGCACCAAGGAAAAATATTTACCGTTTATCAAGGACGCATTAGGCATCAAAAAGGGCGGTAATTTATCTGCATCCTCTCTTGAGGTTTTGGCAATAATTGCATATAATGAGCCTACAACAAGAGCTTTTGTTGACAAGGTAAGAAAGGTTGACAGCGCATATGTTGTAAACTCTCTGTGTGAAAAAAATTTAATTGAGGCTTGCGGCCGTCTTGATGAGCCCGGCAGACCTCATATTTACAGAACAACAGAGACATTTTTAAGATGCTTTGGCATTGATTCTCTCGAGCAGCTGCCTTATGTTGACTTACCTCGCGGTAAAAATGAAGGTGAAATTATTCCTCTTGATATTGAGGTGCCTACTCCAAACGAGGAAGGCGATGACGAGGAAATTAACGAAAATGCTATTGACAGTGAAAATGGCGATTTAGCTAATGAAAATAGCGAAAACGATTTAATTGCATCTGATATTGATGACGATTTGATTGATCCTGACGAAGAGGATGATTTAATTGATCCTGATGAGGAAGATGATTTAATTGATCCCGATGAGGAAGATGATTTAATTGATCCCGATGAAGAGGATGACGAATAATTAAGATAAACGGAGGGCAATTTTGATAGCTTTATATATTATTCTTGGAATTGCCCTGTTAATTGGCTTGATTCTGGTATTAAGGGCAAGGGTAATAATTACTTATAATGAGGAATTAAGAGTTGATTTTAAATTTTCTTTTATTAAAATTCCCCTTATCCCCGCCAAGCCTAAAAAGATAAAAAAGAAAAAAAGAAGGAAAAAGAAGAAAAAGGCTGCTCCTCCTTCGCAGAGTCAAAGCAGTGAGACACAAAAGAAGGATGACAGTGTTGTTTCTAAGCTGTGGGCGATAAGAGAGGTTTTGCTTCACACAATTGCAAAGTTTTTAGGCAAGCTGCATTTTAAATTTGTCAGGTTAAATATTGTTGTAGCTACGGATAATGCTGCATCTACTGCTTTGCTTTATGGGGCGGCTACTCAGGGCGTTGCCTATCTGATTGAAATTTTGGATAACATATCTAATGTTGATATTACAAAAAGGTCTGAAATTTCTGTTAAAAGCGATTTTATATCGCAAAAATCCTCATTTGAGGGTAAAATTGTTTTGTATATCAGTGTTTTTCATATCATATATGTGGGAATACACTTTTTAAAGAAATTCATTAAATCAAAAATGAAGATGGGAGAATAAATTATGGAAACTAAGCAAAGTGAAATCATTAAGGCGGCTTTACAAAATGTAAAAAGCATGGTTGATGCTAACACTGTTACAGGCACTCCTATAACTACCGACAGCGGTACTGTTATTATACCTGTGTCTAAGGTATTTGTTGGTATTGCAACCGGCGGTATTGATTATTTTGGCAAGAAGTCTGTTTCCGACCAAAACTTTGGCGGCGGCGGTGGAACGGGTGTAACTGTTACTCCTATCGGATTTCTTGTTATTGAGCCTAATGGCAAGGTTGATTTATTAAATCTTAATTATGAGCCTAAGGATCCTATATCACAGGTGCTTAATTTTATCGAGGGCTCACCTGAGTTAATTGAAAAATTCAAGGGGCTTTTTGGCTCAAAAAAGGAAAATAAAGAGGAATAAGTCAATTTATTCTTTAATTTTTGAAATGCTTCTGCACATACTAATCTTGAAATTATTATTTATTTTTCAGAGGATATTATGTGCAGAATTTTTTCCTATGTAATATGCATATTTTTTGTGTCTTTATTTTTATGTCTTGGCTGCTCTGCTATTGATGTTTCAGCTAAAAGCGCTTATGCGATGGAGCTTGATAGTGGGGATACTATTTTTGAAAAAAATGCCAATATGCAGCTGGGTATGGCGAGCACAACAAAAATAATGACGGCTATTGTGGTGATTGAAAATACTAAATTAGATAATGTTGTGGAAATTACGCCTGAAATGGTAGGTGTTGAGGGTTCGTCTATATATTTACAGGCAGGCGAAAAATTAACCGTAGAGGAGCTTTTATATGCGCTCTTATTGGAAAGCGCAAATGATGCGGCTGTTGCTCTTGCCTGCTTTGTGGGCGGTGACCTTGAAGGATTTGTTGAAATGATGAACTGTAAGGCTAAGGACCTCGGGCTTGAAAGCACTCACTTTACAAATCCGCACGGGCTTGATGATGAAATGCATTATACAACCGCTAAGGAGCTTGCGCTTTTAGCAAAATACGCGATAAGCAATCCTGTTTTCAGTGAGATTGTAGCTACCTATAAAAAGGTAATTCCATTAGGTGATGACGGTTCAAGAATGCTGATTAATCATAACAAGCTTTTAAGGCAATATGAGGGCGCTATCGGTATTAAAACAGGATTTACCAAAAAATGCGGCAGATGTCTTGTGTCCTGCGCTGAGGTGGATGGAGTTAAAATTGTGGCGGTTACTTTAAACGCTCCATCTGATTGGGATGACCACAAGAAAATGCTTGATTCGGGCTTTTCGATGTATGAAAATATAAAGCTTGCTGATGTGGGGGATTATAATATTTCCCTTGATGCTATAAACGGCAACAAAAGCTCGGTATTATGCTCTAATTTAGAGGGATTAGATGTTACTTTAAAGCGTGATGATATAAATATTTCTGCTTGCTTGGAGGCTAACAGAATGATTTCTGCACCGATTAAGCAAGGGGATTTAGTTGGTAGGATTGTATTTAAAAATAACGGTACGGAAATTGCGTCTTTAAATCTATATGCATTGGAAAGCATTAAAGAAATAAAATATAAAAAATCTATTTTTGAAAGAATATTTGGATAATGGAAAAGATAAGACTACAAAAGTTTTTTACTGACAATAAAATAATGTCAAGGCGCAGCGCTGAGAAGGTTATTGAGGCGGGTAATGTAAAGGTCAACGGTGTTATCGCGCATCTTGGTGATAAGGTTGACCCTGAGAATGACAAAGTTGAATACAATGGAAAGTTGATAAAAAATAATACCTCGTCAAAAAAATATATAATGTTAAATAAGCCGCTTGGCTATGTTACAACTACATCGGATGAAAAGGGCCGTGAAACTGTGCTTTCACTTGTTTCGGATGTGGGCGAGAGGGTTTATCCTGTCGGACGGCTTGATATGTATTCTGAGGGGCTATTAATTTTAACTAATGACGGTGAAATGACTAACAGGCTTACGCATCCTAAAAA
>JAFQAM010000194.1 GCA_017416885.1 Clostridia bacterium
ACAAGCGATAGCGCCAAATTCTTCATTTAATGACTTTTTCTCGCTTGGAATAGATATAAACTTGTCTCCTGTTGCAATTGTGCCAGATAAACTTTTACATGACACAAAATCAGCCGATTTTTGAAGAGCATTAACAACATTTGAGTTAGCTTCAAAGTAAACAACATTTATGCCGGAAACAAGCCCCTTGGGATCACCTAAAGCACTTGTATCCATATCGTGCTGTACTACATTATTAGCTATCGCCACATTAAGCACGCCTAAATCCTTAGTTAGAGAGCCTGCAACACCTGAATTAATAACAACAGATGGCTTATACTCTAAAATCATTGTTTGAGCACAAATTGCGGCAAATACCTTACCAATGCCACATTTAGCTACAACAACGCTTTTCCCAAACAAATTGCCGCTATAAAACTTAATACCGCTAATTACCTTTTCGGTAACATTATTCATTGAAGCTACAATTCCGTTAACCTCAATATCCATAGCGCCAATAATTCCGATTACATTACTCATATTTAAAGGTTACCTCCTTGGAATTAAGCACATCTAAATATCTTTTGGCTTCCATTTGTGCAGCCTCTAAATTAAGATTTCTGTAATTACCGCATTCCTCTCGTGTATTACCAAAAATTTCACCGTTATGGTTTACTATTTTTGTAAGTACATCCATTATAATTTCAAGAACCTTGTTGTCTGCTTCGTCTCTAACAAGCAAATAAAAGCCCGTTTGACAGCCCATAGGACCAAAATATATTACCTTATTACCTATTTCAGAATTTCTTACATAGGTGGCAAACATATGCTCTAATGAATGAATTGTTAAATTATCAATATAGTCGCCCATATTTGGTTTTCTCATTCTCATATCATATGTGGTAATATCGCCATCAATTCTTGAAATATAAATACCTTCAGTAATTTTATCGTGATTTACAGTAAAACTTGCTATTCTTTCCATAATTACCTCTATTTATAGTTAAGCATTATTACCTAAAAGGAAATTTTTAATATTTTTGTACTGTTCCTTTAATTCATTAAGCTTGTCCTTGCTTACATTATGCTTTTTAATAGCTCTTAGCATAATATTTTTCGGTGTGTCCTCGGGATCAATTAACTCCAAGGCGTCAACCTTATATCCCTCGCTCTCAAGCTTTAAAAGTCTTAATGAATCAGTTAACGCATCGCACATTTTCTGCCTCAGCATTGAATGCTTTGTTACAAACGATAACGCTTCACAATTAATTGTATGATTTAACTCGTGATGACAGCAAGGTGTTGACAATATAACATCTGCACCATTTTCACTTGCTTTGTTAAGTACAATATCAGTTGCGATATCACAAGCGTGCAATGAAATTACAAGATGTGGCTTTAATTTCATATCATATTTTATAATATCACCGCAAACAAATTGCATTTCATCAAAGCCAAGGCGATTAGCTACATTACTGCAATACTCAATTACATCACTCTTTAAATCAACGCAAATCATTTGTACATTCATTTTAAGAACATTCTTGAAATAGTGATATACCGCAAAGCTTAAATAGCTTTTTCCACAGCATAAATCATAAATATTTACATTGTCCTTTGGTAGCTTGTCAAGAATACTCTCAATATGCTCTACAAACTTATTAATTTGACGGAATTTAGCTTGCATTTTGTCTCTGATTCTGCCTGACTCGTCACTAATACCAAGCTTCTTTAAAAAGTCCTCATTTCCGCTTAAAATATAGTTCTTTTGCTTGTTATTATCATTTTCAGAAACAGTTTCAAAGCTTCCATTTGATAGCTTAGCCTTGATT
Organism: Clostridia bacterium; assembly: GCA_017416885.1. Classification (GTDB taxonomy): domain Bacteria; phylum Bacillota; class Clostridia; order Oscillospirales; family CAG-272; genus RGIG2000. Next base: position 1,812 of record JAFQAM010000194.1, read on the forward strand.
TTTTTATCGCCTATCAATGTTTCTTTACCGTTTTTTGAACGCATAAATTGACATTCGCCAACGGTGGAAATAACATTAATTTGACTGTAATTGTCAAAAACTAATCTAATCTCTTTTTCAAAGTTTTCCTTAATGTTTCGGTGATATGCCTTATTATCCTTGGAAAAGGTTTCAATTTGCAAATTATATTCATTTGCAATTAGCTTAGGCGAAATCACGCTTTTAATTTCATCTGAAGCATCAGGCTTAGATAAAACTATCTTTTTTAAAGCCTTGTCCTTTACTAAAAGCGCAACAAGGTTGCTTAAAGAGTCAAGAGCTTCACTTTTTACATTTTTCATGTGTTAATCCTCATCCTTGAAGGATTTTCTATCGTTTTTATCCTTATTTTTCTTTCCAAATGAAATTGTACTTTCTTGATGCCTATAAATTCTTTTGATATTTTCTCTGTGCAAGTAAACCACAAACAATGCGCAAATTGCACCTAAAGCAACATGGATTCCTGGTCCCATATATCCAACATTATATAAAACAAACGGATATATAATCATAATCATTACTGATGCTAACGATACCATCTTAAAGCCAAAAAGTATAATTAAGAATATACCAAGCATTATTAAAAATACACCGGGATTTGTGAGTAAGCACATAGTTGAAATACAAACTACTCCCTTACCGCCCTTGAATTTAAAGAATATTGGATATGCGTGTCCTAAAATGCAGAAAAACCCAGCAATAAATGCACCTAAATAACCTAAAAGCAATCTTCCCACCGCTATTGCAACAGCTGTTTTTAAAACATCACCTAAGAAGGTTAAAATTGCCGCTTTTTTACCGTATGTTCGAAGCATATTTGTAGCGCCGGCATTTCCGCTTCCTGACTCTCTTATATCCTTGCCGAATTTATCCCTTGAAATAATAACTCCGCAATTTATGCTTCCTAACAAATAGGAAATAATCGCGCAGCCTAAAAGAGCAAGCCCGAGCATTGTGTTATTCCAGTTATTTTCCATGCCGTAATTAAAACCGAAATAACCAACATTTATCCAATCGCTAAAGGTCATATTTTTGTTTCATCCTCCTCGGAGCGCTGTCTGATTATTAGTTTTATAGGCGTACCCCTGAATCCAAATGTATCTCTTAAACAGTTTTCGATATATCTTTGATAAGAAAAGTGGAATAATGCTGCGCTATTGCAGAACAACACAAATGTAGGCGGCGCAACACTTGTTTGCGTCATATAATAAACCTTTAGTCGTCTTCCCTTATCAGACGGCGGCTGTACTCTTGTGATAGCCTCATTAAGCACATCATTAAGC
>JAFQAM010000195.1 GCA_017416885.1 Clostridia bacterium
ATATAGGATATAGGATATAGGATGTAGGGTGTAGCTTACCCAATGCGTGCAGTTCATTCTGCGTAGCAGGTCCTTATATCAAAATACAAAATGATAAAAATAGGCTTCCGATTTGGAAGCTTATTTTATATTATAGTTGACAAATTAGTATATTAATGTTAATATAATAATCGATTATCATAATATCTTAAAAAAGAGGTGTGTTATGCCAAGATTTTTTATTCGAGGTGAGCAGGTTACAGAGGATAACGGACAGAAAATAATCACAATTAACGGTGACGATGCCCACCATATTTCACGCTCATTAAGAATGGCTGTCGGTGAAAAAATTGAGGTTTGCGATATGCAAAAGAATGTATATTCCTGTACACTTTCCAAAATCACCGATACAACAGTATATGCATCAGTAGATGGCGAGGGAAAAAGCGATACCGAGCCAAAGCATTATATCAAGCTATACCAAGCACTCTCCAAGGGCGATAAAATGGAAACAATTATTCAAAAATCCGTTGAATGCGGCGTTTGCGAGATTATTCCGTTTTCATCTGAAAGATGTATAGTTAAAATTGATAAGAAGGATGAAAAAAAGAAGCTTGACCGTTACCAGAAAATAGCCGAGAGCGGAGCAAAGCAAAGCGGACGGGGAATTATTCCCAAGGTTGAAAAAATCCTTGATTTTAAGTCAATGCTTGATGAAGCATCCAAATCATCCTTGCCAATCCTATGCTACGAGGGAGACGGCACAAAATCCTTAAAAGAAATTTTAAAAGAGAATAAAATCGAAAACGATATTGCCATAATCATAGGTGCAGAGGGCGGCTTTAGCCAAAAGGAAGTGGAATTAGCCAAGGAAAAAAGCATCCATTTGGCAGGACTTGGAAAAAGAATTTTAAGATGCGAAACCGCTCCAACCTTTGCGCTGTCCTGTATCGCATACGAAACAGAATTATAAAATTTGTGAAAAATCACAAAAAAATGTGCAACTTTCACAAAAAACTTTAAAAAAAGTATTGAAAAAGCCCTTAAAATAGTGTAAAATGATAATAACCATGAACATTTTGCACAAAAAAGACGAAAAATTTAAAAATATCGGAGGGTAAAATATGTCAAACAGATTGTTCCAGGGTATCATTCATCAGATGCACGATGCAGTTGATAGAGTTATCGGTGTTATTGATGACACAGGTAGCGTAGTTGCCTGCAGCGAGCTTTCAAAAATCGGAAGCGTACACGAAAAGGCAAGAGAGGAAATGTCCTATACTACTGAGGGCATGGTAGTTGATGGCTACACCTATCACCATATCGGCAGTGGCGCAAAAATTGAATTTATGGTATTCGTTGAGGGCGGCGACAAGGTTGCGGAAAAATATGCAGCTATGCTTGCAATTTCCTTATCAAATATCAAAAATCTCTATGATGAAAAATTTGATAAGAGTTCATTTATCAAAAATATCATTATGGATAATATTCTCCCAAGCGACATTTATGCAAAAAGCAAGGAGCTTCGCTTTGACGGGAATGAGCAGAGAGCAGTATTTTTAATTCGCTTCTACTCAAGAACAGAGCTTTTACCCTTTGACATTATTCAAAATATGTTCCCTGATAAATCAAGAGATTATGTTATCTCAACAGGAGATCAGGATATCGTAGTTGTAAGAGAGTTTGACGATGATGTAACATCTAATCAGCTTGAGCAGCTTGCGCAAAGCATTTCTGACACATTAAGCTCAGAATTTTATTGCAGAGTAGGTATCGGTATCGGTACTATTGTTGAAAATATTAAGGACCTTGCAAGATCCTATAAGGAAGCGCAAATCGCTATTGAGGTTGGTAAGGTATTCGAAAGCGAAAAGGAAATTATCAGCTACGAAAATCTCGGTATCGGCAGACTTATTTATCAGCTTCCGACAACACTTTGCGAAATGTTCTTAACCGAGGTATTTAAGCACGGCTCGCTCGAAACACTTGACAAGGAAACATTACAAACAATTCAGGTTTTCTTTGACAATAACTTAAATGTGTCCGAAACCTCAAGAAAGCTTTTTGTTCACAGAAATACACTTGTGTACAGACTTGAAAAAATAAGAAAATTAACAGGCCTTGACCTTCGTCAATTTGACCACGCAATCACATTCAAGGTTGCATTAATGGTTAAGCGCTATTTAACATCAAAGCCAATTAAGTTCTAAGACCTCTTTGTGCTCATTATATAAGGAGTAAAAAAGTGGATAACCAAAATATAATTAATCAGGATAGTCCTGAAACCCAAGCGCCTGTAAAAGCTCCCAAAAAGCCGATACAGGTAAGCCTTTTGGTGCTTATCATCTCAATAATAACCGCTATTTTAATCACCTTCGAGGTTACATTTTTAATAGCTATGTCCATAAGCAACCGCGAAAAAGCTGAGCTTGCCGAGGAATATAACCAAATGCTTGAGGATAAGTACGGAGATATGGGCGTATTTAAATCAATCATAGAGCTTTATAATTCCTTACCCGAGGATAACAGAAGCGCCGAGCTTTACTATAAGCTTGCAATGGTTGATTACTACTACCGTAATGCATATGCCAATAAAATCGACGAGGATAAATTACTTTATTATGTTATGAACGGCTATGTTGCCGGAACAGATGACAGATACGGAGAATATTATACCGCCGACGATTTTAAATCAATCACCGAGGAAAGCCAAGGTGAAAGCGTAGGCATTGGCGTTTATGTAAACTATAATGAAGAATACAACGCGATAAAAATCCTGTCGGTAATGCAGGATTCCCCGGCATATAAATCAGGCATTAAGGCGGGAGATATCGTATTGAAAATCAATGGCGAAAGCGTTAGCGAAATGGGCTATTATGTTGCTCTTGATAAGGTAAAGGGCGAGGAGAATACAAGCGTTACGCTTACATTGCTTCGTGACGGCGAGGAGCTGACGGTAACCGCTATCAGAAAAAAGGTAGAAACCGTAACGGTTTTTTATCATCAATACGAGTTTGACAAAACCGTGGGAGTTATTCGTATTCTTGAATTTAATAATGCAGTTCCCGACCAATTTAAGAGCGCGGTAAAGGATTTGAAATCCAAGGGCGTAACATCACTTGTGTTTGATGTAAGAAGCAATCCGGGCGGTACATTAACATCAGTTATTGATGTACTTGACTATTTGCTCCCCGAGGGCGACTTAGCATATGTAACCGATGCCAGCGGAAAGGTGCTAAGGACCCATAAATCCGACTCAAGCTACCTTAAGGGCATTGACCAAATGGCAGTGTTGATAAACGATAACACCGCAAGCGCAGCGGAGCTGTTTGCATGCGCATTACGAGATTATGACAAAGCAATCTTAGTAGGAACAAAATCCTACGGTAAAGGCTCAATGCAAACAATTTATATGCTTCCCGACGGAACAGGACTTCGCTTAACAACCAATAAGTATAATCCGCCAAAAACAGAAAACTATGACGGTATTGGCTTAACACCTGATATTACAGTAGAATTAAGCGAAGCTTTAAAGGGCAAAAGTCCGTTTGAATATACCGACAGCGAGGATAATCAATTGGAAAGCGCCTACAACGGAATGAAAAACAATAAATAATCATAAATAAATTTGAAAGGCTGGTAACCAAAATGGCAGATTTAAAGAAAAAATATACTAAAGAGGGCTATCAAAAATTAATTGATGAGCTTGATTATTTAAAAAACATAAGAAGAGAAGAAATTAAGGAAGCCTTAAAGGAAGCAAGATCCTACGGTGACTTATCAGAAAACAGTGAGTATGATGAGGCAAGAACCCAACAGGGAATGAACGAGGCAAGAATTGCCGAGCTTGAGGAGCTTGTAAAGAACGCCGTAATTATGACTGATGATGAAATGTCCAAGGGCAAGGTATCAATCGGCTCAACAGTTGTAATTAAGTATAAGGACGGAAAAGAAAAGAAGTATGATATCGTAGGTTCAAACGAGGTTGATCCTCTTGCGGGTAAAATCTCAGACCTATCCCCAATCGGTAGCGCGCTTATCGGTAAAGAGGTAAACGATGTTGTTTATATCTACACACCTGCCGGTGAAAAGGAAGTTGTAGTAGTATCAGTAGAAAGAACAAAGAAATAATTGGAGACAAAAATGGCAGAACTAATTAATAACGAAAATGCAGTCACTGAGGAAGAGCTCAGTGAGCAAAGATTAATAAGAAGAGAAAAGCTCAGAGCAATGCAGGAAGCAGGCAATGACCCGTATGCTATCACAAAGTACGATGTAACACATACAAGCAAGCAGGTTGTTGAAATGTTTACCGAAAAGGAGCCAACCTTAGCTGAGGGCGAGGAAATCATCGTAAGAGTAGCAGGCAGAATGATGTCCCGCAGAATTATGGGAAAGGCTTCATTTGCTCACCTGCTTGACGAGGACGGCAAGATTCAGCTTTATGTATCAAAGAACGATTTAGGCGAGGAAGCATACGACGCATTCAAGAAATCTTGGGACATCGGTGATATTATCGGCGTTGAAGGCTTTGCTTTCAGAACAAGAACAGGCGAAATCTCTGTTCACGCAAAAAGCGCGGTCCTTCTTTCCAAGTCACTTCATCCGCTTCCTGAAAAGTATCACGGCTTAACAAACCTTGAACAAAGATACAGACAAAGATATGTTGACCTTATCGTAAATCCGGAGGTTAAGGACACATTCTATAAGCGCTCACAGATCCTAAAGGAAATAAGAAACTATCTTGATAATAAGGGCTTCTTGGAGGTTGATACACCTATCCTTGTTCCAATGGAAATAGGCGCTTCCGCAAGACCGTTCAAGACTCACCATAATACACTTGACCTTGATATGACACTTCGTATCGAAACAGAGCTTTACTTAAAGCGCCTTATCGTTGGCGGTATGAATAGAGTTTACGAGGTTGGTAGAATTTTCAGAAACGAGGGAATGGACACAAAGCACAATCCTGAGTTTACAACAATTGAGCTTTACCAAGCATTTGCTGACTATAAGGATATGATGGATTTAGTTGAGGAGCTTTATAAGCTTCTTGCAGAGAAAATCTGCGGCTCAACAAAGATTACATTCCAGGGCACTGAAATTGATATGGGACATTGGGAAAGACTCACAATGGCTGAAGCAGTTAAAAAGTACGCAGGCGTAGATTATAACGATTGGGCAAGCGACGAGGAAGCAAGAGATGTAGCAAAGAAGCTTCATGTTGAGGTTGCCCCCGATGCTACAAAGGGCAGAGTTTTAATCGAGCTATTTGACGCATATGTTGAAGAAAAGCTCATCCAGCCAACATTTATTTATGATTATCCGGTAGAAAACAGCCCGCTTGCTAAGAGAAAGCCTGAAAACCCGGCATTTACTGAAAGATTTGAGTATTTCATCAATGCAACCGAATACGGCAACGCATTCAGCGAGCTTAATGACCCAATCGACCAAAAGGGCAGATTTGAATATCAAGTTGCACAGAAGCTCAAGGAAGAGCCCGACTCCAAGGCAGAGGTTGACTACGACTATGTCAACGCCCTCGAGTACGGTATGCCACCAACAGGCGGCTTAGGCTTCGGTATCGACCGTCTCGTTATGCTCCTTACCGACTCCGCATCCATCCGCGATGTTTTACTCTTCCCAACAATGAAGCCTCTCGCAGATAACTAAAACCCAAAAGCCTTATGGCATAAGGGTTTATGGCATTTTACAAATTGATAAAAAATCAGTTTGTCACAACTTTTACACAACTTTTACAAAAATTGTGCAAAAGAGAAGAACCTATTACGACAAGAATAACCCATACGAAATTCATCGTATGGGTTATTCTTTTTGTATAAAAACGGTGAAATATATTGACATTTTATATAACATAGTCTATAATTAAATTGATAAACAATGTTATATCTAATCGGAGGATGGTATGCAAGAAATAATAAAAGAAATAAGAGCATATTTAGGGCTTAGCCAAGCAGAATTTGCTGATAAATTGGGAGTTACATTTGCTACTGTAAACAGATGGGAAAATGGAAGAGTTGTACCTAATAAATTGGCTCAAATTAAGCTATATGAGTTTTGCAAAGAAAAAGAAGTTCCAGTATATGATATGACAATAGCAAGAGTGAATAAGGAAGCAAAAGAGCTTAATATCCCAAATGATAGAGTTCTATTGTATCACGGCTCCAAAAAGGGTATTGTAGGCAAAATTGCACCTATAAGTCGTGACAAATGTGACTTTGGAAAGGGCTTTTATATGGGAACTGACCCAGCGCAACCACTTACCTTGATTTGCGACTTTGAAAAGTCCACATTTTATGTGGTATCAATTAAAACAAGTAACTTGAAAATGCTCAAGGTTCCAGCCGATATTGATTGGGCAATGCTCGTTGCATATCATAGAGGCAGAATGGAAAGAATTAATATCACAGAATTTTATGATAAATATAGCAAAATGTATGAAAACAAGGATGTTATTATCGGTAGCATAGCAAATGATAAAATGTTCTATGTTCTTGATAATTTTTTCCTTGGTAACATTACAGATTTAGCACTTGTTAAAAGTTTATCTGCATTACAGCTTGGTGAGCAGTATGTTGCAGTAACTGAAAAAGCTTGCGATGAAATTAAAATTGAAAAGGAAATAGAAATTTCCTATATGGAACGCAGATTTTTGCAAGACAGAAGTGAGGAAAACAGAGGAAAGGGTGTTCGCTTGGCTAACGATATTTGTAAGAACTATCGTAGAGAAGGCAAATTCTTTGATGAAATACTTGATGAGGCAAAATAATTATGGATGAATTACAAATAAAATTATGTGATATTCAAGGCAGACTTTTTGAGCTGTCATATGATAACGGATATGAAAGCGTAATCTTTATAAAAGCCTTTATGAATTCGGAAATTGCTAAAAATTTGGACTCGAAATACAATAGAATGCAATGGGCTGGAGAGGAATATTTGCTTGAAGAGCTTGAAAGCACTGAAGAACTTACAAAGGGTGGAGAATTATTCTCAAAAGATATCCTTTATTGGACCGGTTACTTGTATCGTTATTGGCACTTTATGACAGAAGAGGAAAGTCACAAAATATATAAGCAAGCCCCAGCCGAAACAATGAAACGCAATTATATGATGTTTCATACCCTCGCCCCCGAACTTGCAATAGAAGACTTAAAAGAAATTTACAGACAGAAAAAGGGCTAATATCCTAAAAATACGACATTACAAACTTTACAAATTTTAAAATTCATGTATAATAACATTATGATGAAAGTTTAAATGGAAAGGATAAAACTATTGAGAAAAAACAAAAATAAAAGATTATACAATAAAAAAATCTATAATGCTTTCAAAAAAGGAAACGGATATGTTAGAGATAAGATAACACCAGACCCGTTAAATCAATTAAATGAATACGGTATCTTTGGAAAAGTTGTCAACAAAATCGGAAACAAGATATTAAAAAAACCGATTCATAAATTAACAAGAAGTTTGGTAGGAAATATATATGATTTCAAAAAAGAAAAACCGTATAAAGGAAGTATTCTATACACAATAATAAAAGTCGGTGTTTGCTTAACTGTATCTTTAATTTTTTGTGGAATTTTAAGAGTTATTGAATAGTTTAGATGATAACATAAGCAAATTAAAAAAGGAACTGTTGCAAATAACTGAGTTAATAATCAGTTAAGAGAACAGCCTTTTTTGCTATTGATTTAGATATTAGTTTATGTTAGAATATAAATGTAATTAATGAGTTGGAGGACAAAATGGCAGATATTAAATTGTTTGATATAAGTGGTATTGTGCAGGAACTACCATCAAAACAGGTTTCTTTAGAGAAAGATTTACAAAAGCTTTTAGAAGAAAACATGTTTACCTTTTTTGGAGTAACTTTTTTAAAATCAGAGTATAGAATTACAAACGGCAGAATGGATAGCATAGGAATTGACGAAAACAACTGTCCAGTAATATTTGAGTATAAGCGCAGTGTAAATGAGAATGTTATAAATCAAGGTTTGTTTTATTTAGATTGGTTGCTTGATCATAAGGCAGATTTTAAATTGTTAGTTATGGATATTTTAGGTAAAGAAAAAGCGGAAAATATCGACTGGAGTATGCCTTGTGTTATTTGCATTGCAAATGATTTTACAAAATTTGACGAGCATGCAGTTAATCAAATGCAGAGAAATATTAAACTTGTTCGTTACCGTAAATTTGGTGATAAGTTAATTGCTTTTGAACACCTCAATGCTCCGCAAGTTCAACCGATAATATATGAAGAACCACAAGCGAAACCAACTAAAAAATCAAATTTGAAAGACAAGGATTTTAAGCAAAGCTTTGCAGAGGCGGGAGAAAAAAACAAAAATATTTTTTATTCTCTTAGAGATTATGTTTTATCTTTTGGAGATGATATTGCAGAAAATCAGCTTAAGTATTATGTTGCATTTAAAAAAGCTAAAAATTTTGTTTGCGTAGAAGTTTATCAAAGTCAAGTTCTATGTCATTTGAATTTGAATCCCGATACTGTTGAACTTATTCCCGGGCTTGTAGAAGATGTGCGAAATAAGGGACATTGGGGTACGGGAGATTTGCGATTGATAATTAAAAGCGCAGATGATTATGAAAAGGTACAATACTTGCTCGCGCGAGCTTACAGTGAGAACTAAATTGATATTTTTACATAACACAAAGTTTTTATAGCTGTCAAACTGATTACATTTTATTCCATACATTGCTATAATGATATTACATTTAAAATTTTAGGGGGGAATATGAAGGCTTTAAAAATATTAATAGCTCTTATGCTATCATTAGTAATGCTATTTGCATTTGTATCTTGTGGTGGTAATGACACGGATACCGATACAAATAAACAAACCGACACAACCGCAGATACAGGAGCAGCTGACACGGATACCGATACAAATACCGACACAGGTGTCGATACAAGCACCGATACGGACACAGAAACAGACACTAATACCGATACTGACACGGACACTGATACTGATACCGACAATGAGCCGGTAACACCCGATATTCCAACAAAAAATTGGGCGGACGATGGCGTATTAAAGATTTTAGCCATTGGAAATAGCTTTTCCGATGATGCTATGGAGTATGTTTATCAGGTAGCCAAGGACGCAGGCGTAGAGAAAATCAAGCTTGGCAATATGTTTATTGGCGGATGCTCACTTGCAACACACCTATCAAACGCAAAGGACGAAAAAGACGCATACGACTACCGTACAAATACTGAAGGCAAATGGCATAATGAAACCCATGTATCAATTCAAACAGCCGCTTCGAGCGAAAATTGGGACTTTATCACATTTCAACAGGTAAGCGGATATAGCGGAGTTGCTGACTCCTATGATGACCTAAATGAGCTTATTTCCATAGTTAAGCCGCTTTGCCCTGATGCAACACTTGCTTGGCATATGACCTGGGCATATAAGGATGGCTCAACTCACGGCGACTTTGCGAAATACAATAGAGACCAAATGACTATGTATAACGCAATTGTAGATGCGGTTAATACAAAAATTTTAACAAATACCGATATTTCCATAGTGATCCCTTCAGGTACATCAGTCCAGAATGTAAGAACATCATTTATCGGTGATATGACACGCGACGGCTTCCACCTATCCACAGGTCTTGGCAGATATATCGCGTCAATGACATTTGTAAAAGCATTAACAGGTCTTTCAATTGACAACTCAAAAACAGCTCCAAAGGATGTTAATGATATTCAATTAAATGCAATCATTGAATGCGTAAATAACGCATATAAAACACCGTATGAGGTAACCGAATCCTCATATCCTAAAAAAACCTTAGGCTACGGCATTGACGACTCACAAAATGCAGGCGTAATCCCCGAGGGCTATGTTCAATTAACCGCCGAGCAAATGGGACTTACAGAAGGAAGCTTCTATAATTCCACAGGCATAGACACTTGGAATGGCACAAGTAACTGGGCAAAGGGCTTTATAGCAACCAAAAAATTCACGCGCGAGGAGCTGCCAATCGGCACAATTATCGAGCTTGCCGAGGGCTGGCAGTATCGCCCCGAGGCATGGAGCTATAACGGCGAAAGACCAAGCAATGTATCAACCACAAGAATCATCATTGACGAAGATTGGTGGTGC
>JAFQAM010000021.1 GCA_017416885.1 Clostridia bacterium
CCCATGCTTGCTGCCATACCGATACAGGTTGTTGAAACATCACATTTAATAAAGTTCATTGTATCGTAAATAGCAAGACCAGCGCTAACGCTACCGCCTGGGCTATTGATATATAGGTTGATATCCTTGTCTGGGTCTTGTGCTTCAAGGAAAAGTAGCTGTGCAACTACAAGTGAAGCAGTAGTATCGTTAACCTCATCGCAAAGAAAAACAATGCGGTCCTCTAAAAGTCTTGAATAAATATCGTATGAGCGCTCACCTCTGTTGGTTTGCTCAACGACCATTGGAACTAGTGCCATTTTTAAAATCCTCCTAAAATATGTAGATTTTTGTCAAAACGGGTAAATATTCAAATTACCGCTGTAGGTATATACAGCGGTAAAGAGAAGTAATCAAACTAAATTATTCAGCATCCTCTGTTGTAGCAGCCTTTTTCTTTCTAGCCTTTGTTACCTTAGCGTTTTCTTTTACGAAGTCAACAGCCTTCTTTACGCAAAGGTCAGCCTTAACAGCATCAGCCTCAACATACTTCTTAACCTCTTCTGGCTTCATACCGTAAGCGGTAGCAAGGTTTTCGTACTCAGCCTCAGCCTCTTCGTCAGAAGCAGTAATAGCTTCAAGCTCAACAACCTTTTCAAGAGCAAGACGAGTCTTAACCTGTCTTTCAGCCATTGGCTTAAATTGCTCACGAAGTGTTTCAAGAGTTTGACCTGTGTACTTGCAGTATGTTTGAAGGTCAAGACCTTGCATACGAAGTCTTGAATCATAGTCACGAACAAAGTTTTCTGCTTCATTCTCAAACATAACTTCAGGAATTTCTGCCTCAAGATTTTCGATTAAAGCATTGATGATTTGCTCTTCAACTGCGTTTTCAGCTGCTTTTTCGTTTTTCTTTTCAAGTTTTGCCTTAACATCAGCCTTATATTCATCAAAAGTATCAAATTCGCTTACATCCTTAGCGAACTCATCGTCAAGCTCTGGAAGCTCATTCTTCTTGATTCCGTGAAGGTTAATCTTAAAGATTGCATCCTTGCCTGCAAGGTTTTCTGCGTGATATTCCTCAGGGAATTTTACTGTAATATCGAAGCTTTCACCGATATTATGACCGATGATTTGCTCCTCAAAACCAGGAATAAAGCTATTTGAGCCGATAGCTAACTGATAATCATTAGCCTTTCCGCCTTCAAAAGCAACTCCGTCGCAGAAGCCCTCATAATCGATAACTGCTAAGTCACCATTTTCAACAGCTCTGTCTGTAACATCTACAACTCTTCCGTTACGACCGCGAACCATTTCAATTTCATTATTAATGTTTTCCTCAGTAACCTCTTCAACTGTCTTAGTTACCTTGATGCCCTTGTAATCCTTGAGTGAAACCTCAGGCTTTACATAGAACTTTGCTTTAAGTGTAACGCCGTTTTCGTCAATTGTAACGATATCAAATTCAGGACGGCTAACAACCTTTAAATCAGCCTCTTTTACTGCGCTTTCATATGCGTCAGGAATGATTTCGTTAACTGCATCTTCGTAGAAAACGCCCTTGCCGTACATTTTTTCGATGATTGAACGAGGAGCCTTACCCTTTCTGAATCCAGGTACAGTGATTTTCTTTACTTCCTTGCGATATACCTTTTCAATAGCTGCATCAAATGTAGCCTTGTCAGCATCAAATTCAATTTCGTAAAGATTTGTTTCTACCTTAGTAACATTTTTTAAAGCCATTTTTTTATCCTCCAAATGCTTTGGTAATTTTTATTCTTATCTATTATATATAAAACATTTCAAAAAGTCAATATATAAATTTAAAAATAATCAAGAAAATTCTAATATTCGTAGGGCATAAGTATCATTGGAACAAAATTTAAATAGTCCGCTGACACAAGTGTAAAGGAAATGCCATTGTATTCTATCGTTTTTGGTATATTGTAGGAACCGTGGATATGACCGAAATAGCATTGAGTAATTCCGTATTCAAGAAGAATATTAACTATTTCATCGCAAACAAAATTATTAAATACAGGCGGAAAATGAAAGAAAACAAGAATTTTTTCATCATTCTCTTGAAGTTTTTTCGCTTCATCAAGACTCATTTTAAGTCTTTGCGCCTCACGGTTTACAATTTTTTGATATTCAACATCATTAGATGTGTTTTGTAGCTTTTCATCTACATACCAACCACGAGTACCGCAAACAATATAATTTTCTACCTTGTAAGCATTATTGTAAAGAAAATCAATGGTTTTTAAGCCTAATTCATTGCAAAAGGCTTTGTTTTTTGACATTGTTCCCCACCAATAATCGTGATTTCCTTTGCCGATAAGCTTTTTACCGGGAAGCTTTTCAATAAACTCGAAGTCTAATTTTGCTTCATTGTAATCAATTGCCCAAGATATATCACCGGGAACAATAACTGTGTCATCATCGGTTACAACAGCGCACCATCTGTTTTTAATTTTTTCCATGTAATCGGTCCATCTTACACCGAATACATCCATCGGTTTATCTACTAAAAGCGATAAATGAAGGTCTGCAATAGCAAATAATGACATATTAAAGCTCCTTTCTCAGATATTTCGTAAAAAAGTTGAAAGCATTATCAAAAAATATTTTTTTAGCAATTTCTTTCCCAAATTCATTTTCAAGCCTAAAATAGAGCATAGGTAAATCCTCAATGGAATTTATTCCCTTGGGCAGAGAAGCTGTGCCGTCAAAATCGCAGCCTAAGGAAATGCAATTTTCGCATCCTAAAGATAAAAAATGCTCAATGTGACTAATTACAGTATCCATATTAGCATTTTCGCCTGAATGCTCAGGCACTAAGCTAACACCAATAAGTCCGTCAGATGCGCATAACGCCTTGATTTGACTATTTTCTAAATTTCTTCTATGCTTGCATATTGAATAAGCATTTGAATGTGATGCAATAGCTGGCTTACCTAAATTTTGACAGCATTCAAAGGCATCCCAAAAGCCTTGTACGGAAGAATGAGACAAATCGACTACAATTCCTAACTCACAGGAGCGCTGAACAACTCTTTTGCCAAACTCTGTAAGCCCGCAATCGGTGTTCCAACCACCGCCAATGCAAGTTTGGTCCTTCCAATTAAGCGTTATTACTCTAATTCCAAGAGCAAAAAGCAAATCTAATCGTTCAATATGACCGTTAAGTAGTCTTGCATCCTCAACTGCTAAAATAAAGCTATATTTGTTATGTAAACTTAAGGTATCAATAATAGTAATATTATGTTTTTTGGCATATTTAATTGCCTGTAAGCAGCTTTCGTATGCTTCATCATTGTTTAGCCTGTTATCTGACCATATTGCACCAATTTGAACAAGCCTTGAAAAGCTTTTTAATTTGTTTAAAGAAATGTGAAGTGAATTTTCCTGTATATTTTCGTTTCTTTTGTATAACTCATATAGAGTATCACAATGTAAATCAAATAAAGGAATCAAATTTACCTCGTAACTGCATTTTCAATATAATTGATAGAGCAGAGCTTTAATTTTTTGTCTGCCACACAAGTTACCTCACATACATCAATTCGAATTGATTTGTTTTTGTGTTTTGGTGGTAGGCACTTACAAAAAGTATATGCAAATTTAATCAAATTTGTTCGTTTTTCGTAATCAACGGCAGCTGCAGGACGAAGTAAATTATTTTTGTCCTCTCGCCTTGTTTTTACCTCAACGATAATTATATGCGTTTTGTCATATGCAATTATATCAGCCTCTAAATGACCAATTGTGATGTTTTTTCCAAGAATTTTATACTTTTTATTTCGTTTGAGGTATTTTACACATTGGTTTTCTCCAAATCTGCCTACCTCTTGAGTTGTAAATTCTCTCATAATTACTTATTTAAGAATTTTAAAAATGAAGGACGGTGAATAGGAGTAATGCCATGCTCCCTTAATGCGTCCATATGTAATTTTGTGCCGTAGCCCTTATGCTTAGCAAATCCGTATTCGGGATACTCCTTGTCAAAGTCATAGCACATACGGTCTCTTGTAACCTTTGC
>JAFQAM010000196.1 GCA_017416885.1 Clostridia bacterium
CATTGCGTGGCTTATGGGAATATTTCGGGATGTCGTGACGCCATCCCCTACAGGGTAACCACTGACCACTAACCACTAAAATGTGCTACGCACTCGATATATTTTTGCGTTGCAAAAATTCGATATAAATCGCTGTGCGATTTTCGATATAATTTGCTACGCAAATTTCGATATATTTTGCTTCGCAAAATGAGGGCTAACTGCTGGCGGCTAACTAACGCTTCGCTCGCCTAAGATATTGCGATACTTTTGATAGAAGCTTTCAAAGTAATCCTTGTCAAGGGCTTCTCTGATTTTTTCCATAAGGTCATTATAGAAATAGAGGTTATGGAGCACGCAGAGGCGCATTCCAAGTGTTTCCTTGGCTTTGATAAGGTGTCTAATATATGCTCTTGAATAATGCTTACAAGCAGGGCAATCGCAATTTTCGTCGATAGGTCTTGAATCGTCGCGATATTTTTCGTTAAGGATATTCATTTTGCCGTGCCATGTAAAGAGGTTGCCGTGTCTTGCATTTCTTGACGGCATTACACAGTCAAAGAAATCCACTCCGCGGTGTACGGCTTCAAGTATATTACAGGGTGTACCAACACCCATTAGGTATCTTGGCTTATTTACAGGCATATACGGCTCAACTGCGTCGATGATGCGGTACATTTCCTCGGTTTCCTCGCCTACGGCAAGACCGCCGATTGCATATCCGTCAAGGTCAAGCTCGGCAATTTCCTTCATATGCTGAATTCTTAAATCCTCATAGGTGCTTCCTTGGTTGATACCGAAAAGCATTTGGTGCTTATTTATTGTGTCGGGAAGCGAGTTAAGTCTGTCAAGCTCTGCTTTGCAACGCTTTAACCATCTGACTGTACGGTCACAGGAGTTTTTTGTATAGTCGTATTTTGCCGGATTTTCAATACATTCATCAAATGCCATAGCGATTGTTGAGCCCAAGTTTGATTGAATTTGCATTGATTCCTCGGGTCCCATAAAAATGCGCTTGCCGTCAATGTGAGAAGCAAATTTTACGCCTTCCTCGGTGATTTTTCTTAATTGAGCCAATGAGAAAACCTGAAATCCGCCACTGTCGGTTAATATTGGCTTATCCCAATTCATAAACTTATGAAGTCCGCCTAAATCGTGGATAAGCTTGTCGCCCGGGCGAATGTGCAGGTGGTAGGTGTTAGATAATTCAACCTGACATTTTACATCCTTTAAATCCATTGAGGATATACCGCCCTTAATAGCGGCGCAGGTGCCTACATTCATAAAGACAGGCGTTTGGATTGTGCCGTGAACTGTTTCAAACTCACATCTTCTGGCTCTGCCATCTGTTTTTAATATTTTTAACATTATTTTTTCCTTTATATTTTTTATTTTATGCGCTCAAATTCCTTTTCAAGAAAATGCTTTGTAATTTCAAATGCTACGGGACGACCGTGTGGGCAATATTTGATATTATCAAGCGTTAATGTTCTTTCAACTATCCATTTGATATGCTCGTTATCGTAAATTCTGCCCGCCTTTATGGCTGCCTTGCAGGATGATTGATAAAGCGCCTTTTCAAACACCTCGTATCTTGATTTGGTGGCTTCCTTGCCGTCTGTTAGCTTTGATACAAGAGTGAAAAACGCATCTGCGCCTGCGCCTACATCAATTTCCGAAGGGATTTCATCAATCAATGCTATATTGCCGTTTAAGGTAAAGCCGAAGCCTGTTTTATTGATTTCCTGCTTATATTCGTTAAGAGATGCTATTTCCTCGCTTGCAAGTGATACCTCAATCGGTATTAAAAGCATTTGTGATGATGGATTAGATTCGCTTATTTTCTTTTTAAGGTCCTCAAAAATAATTCTTTCGTGGGCGGCGTGCTTGTCAATAAGATAAAGAATATCGCCTAATTCTGCAATTACATAGGAGTTAAACGCTTCGCCTATGATTTTATAGTCGGGAACTATTTTTTGCTTTTTTGGTTCTTCTATGATTTCTTCCTTTGCTTCGGTGATGATTTCCGCTTTCTCTGTGTCGATTTTCGGCTCAATTTTTTCCTCTTTATTTTCATTTGGGATAATTGGACTAAATGAGCTTGATACCTTTAAGGTTGATGATGTATCGTATTTTCTAAGGAAATCGGGAACAAAATCATCATCGCTTGGAAGCTCGATTTTTGTTATTTTTGTAGGGGGGGATTGTTTTTCTGTTTTTGGTTCATTGAAAATATAGGATATAGTTTTATTTTTGTTTTCTGTGCCTATATTGCCGTTAGTATCAAAAACGATTTTTTCATTTTTCGGTGCTTCTCTATCAAGCGCCTTAAACGGTGTATTTGCAATGCTTTCCTTTGCCTCGTTAAAAAGCATTGGGCGTTCAATGCTTGTTGCTAATGCGGTTCTGACTGCGTAATAGATAGCATCAAAAATTACTTGCTCATTTGAAAATTTTACCTCTAATTTTGACGGATGAACATTGACATCTACATAAAGCGGATCAATTTCCACATTGATTACGCAAACAGGGAATTTATCGCTTGGTATATAGGATTCAAACGCTTGTTCAAGGGCTTTTACCATTACTCCGCATCTTATGTATCTTGAATTTATATAGAAAATTTCAAGGTTTCTGTTACTTCTGTTAAGATTTGGCGCGGAAATAAAGCCCTCTACCTTAATGCCGTCACTTGCTCTTGACACCTTGATTGTTTTCTTGGCAACATCTGCGCCTAAAATTGCATAGATTGCGTTTTGAGTGTTGTTATCGCCTGAGGTTATAAATTTAAGGTCGCCGTCAATTATATATTTAAATGAAATATCGGGACGGGACATTGCAACCTTTTCAACAATTGAGGTTATGTATGAAGCCTCGGTTGCGTCTCTTTTTAAGAACTTCTTTCTTGCAGGGACATTATAGAATAGGTCCTCAACAATTACCGTTGTGCCCTCCTGACAGCCTGCATTTATGTGAGTCAGCACTTGTCCTGCGTGAGCTTCAAGCATTGCGCCAAGATCGCTATTTTGTGTTTTTGATAAAATTCTTATTTTAGATACAGATGAAATAGCTGCAAGCGCTTCGCCTCTGAAGCCTAAGGTTGATATACTGTCAAGGTCGCTTGCTTCCTTTATTTTGCTTGTTGCGTGACGCAAGAGCGCGGTTGGCAGGTCATCAAACTCAATACCGCATCCATTGTCGGCAATTCTTATAAATGATGTGCCGCCGTTTTTGATTTCTACGGTGATTTTGTCTGCCCCTGAGTCTATTGCGTTTTCAAGCAGCTCCTTAACGGCAGAAGCGGGACGGTCAACAACCTCCCCTGCGGCAATAAGGTTGGCGACCTCGAAACTCAGTAAATTAATCTTTCCCATTATTTTATAGCGTTA
>JAFQAM010000197.1 GCA_017416885.1 Clostridia bacterium
ATGAGGAATGTCAAATCTGTCTGTGCGCTTATTGATGGTTGCGCCCGTAATAGTCGCAGTACCCTTTGCCTCATCAATTGTCGCATTCCAAATAACACCGTCCTCCCCGGTATTAGTTGTATTTGCCGCAGAAGCCGAGAAGCAAAGCATCACAGCTAAGGCAAATACACAAATAAAAATGTATAAAAATCTTTTCATAAATTTCTCCTTTATCGCCTTGTACATTTTTCACATATTTATTTTATCACAAACTGTACAAACTGTCAATAGTTATAATAATTAAATATATATTAACAGAATATAAAAAATCCAAAAAATCTACTTGCAAAACAAACGCCTATGTGTTATACTAACTACATTATTTAGTAAAGCGAGGAATCATTATGTCACTTGTAATACCAAATGGCTATAAATCACTTCTTGATATCAGACAAACAGAGGTAGCCATCAAAAAAGTAAAAGACTTTTTTGAAAGAGATTTAGCAATCGGGCTGAATTTAACAAGAGTTTCAGCTCCACTTTTCGTATCCCCCGAAAGCGGACTTAATGATAACTTAAACGGCACGGAAAGACCTGTTTCCTTTGATATTCTTAACGGCGATCAGCTTGAAATCGTTCATTCTCTTGCAAAATGGAAAAGAGTAGCGCTTAAAAGCTATGGCTTCAGAGTAGGCGAGGGACTTTATACCGATATGATTGCTATCCGTCGCGACGAGGAAACAGATAATATCCATTCAATGTATGTTGACCAATGGGACTGGGAAAGAATCATTTCCAAGGAGCAAAGAACAATTGATGTTTTAAAGAAAACAGTAAAAATTATTTATAATTCCTTAAAGCACACAGAAAACTATATTGCATACGAATATGAGTTTATCGGCAATATGCTTCCCGAAAGCATTACATTTGTTACAACACAGGAATTAGAGGATATGTATCCTGATTTAACAGCCAAACAAAGAGAGCACGAAATCGCAAAAAAACACGGTGCTGTGTTTATAATGCAGATTGGCGGCGCTTTAAAATCAGGTAAAATTCACGACGGCAGAGCCCCTGACTATGACGATTGGACTTTAAACGGCGACATAATCGTTTACTATCCTGTTTTAGATATCGCATTAGAGCTTTCATCAATGGGTATAAGAGTTGATGAGGAAGCTTTAAATAAGCAGCTTAAAATCAGAGGCTGCGAGGACAGAAAAGAATTAGAGTATCATAAAGCATTACTTAACGGCGAGCTACCCTACACAATCGGCGGCGGTATCGGTCAATCAAGAATGTGTATGTACTTCCTGAGAAAAGCGCACATAGGCGAGGTTCAATCTGCTCATTGGGGCAAGGAAACCCTCGAGGAGTGTATGAAAAAAGGAGTTCACCTACTCTAAAATGCAACACCTTTGGATATTCCTTATTTTACTGTATGGCATTTTCAAGGGATTAAGAGAAGCACTTAAAAAGAAGGCGATGGAAACAAATAGTGTCTTAGAGGTGCTATTTTTCTACACCTTCGTTGCTTTTTTATTGACAATCCCATTTTCAAAGGACATATTTTCCGTCAGCTTAGAATACCACATAGCAATACTTATTAAATCCTTTGCAATTTTTATCGCATGGCTATGCGCATTAAACTCCATCAAAAGATTGCCGCTTAGCATTTATAGCGTAATGGATATGGGCAGAATGGTTTTTTCCATTCTTTTAGGCGTAATATTCCTAAACGAAAAGCTTAGCCTTCTTCAAATCCTCGGTATAGCTCTTGTAATAGCAGGAATTACTCTTGTAAATCTGAAAAAGAAGGGACACAGTGGCGATAAAACCACATATAAGGTAGTCCCACTAATATTAGTTTCCTGTATTTTAAACGCACTTTCAGGTACACTTGATAAGTTCCTTTTGTCAACAAGCCCCGATAGAATTATATTCGGCAGCGATATCCTGACCGCATCGCAAATGCAGTTTTGGTATATGCTTTATTTAACCTCATTTTATCTTATCTATATTTTGCTAAAGCGAGAGAAAATCAATGTAAAAAAGTGCCTCAAGTGTCCGTGGATTTACATTTTAAGCATTTTGTTCATCATAGCCGACAGAGCATTGTTTATAGCAAACACAAGCCCTAACAGTACAATAGTAGTTATGACACTGTTAAAGCAATCCTCTGTTCTTATTTCAATCCTGCTTGGCAGAATACTTTATAAGGAAAAGAATATACTTTACCGCACCCTGTGCGCATTATTGATTATTTGCGGCATAGTAATTTCCGTAATTTAGCTATACACTAAGCCTGATTTTTCAAAATTCACCATTGAATTTTATCCGAACACAATATTCAGAAATCTTTATTTTTAGTATTGACAAAACCTGAAAACTGTGATATAATATCGCCGTTGCGAAAAGCAGCGGCACATATGCGGGTGTGGCGGAATTGGCAGACGCGCTAGACTTAGGATCTAGTGCCAAAAGCATGCAGGTTCGACCCCTGTCACCCGCACCAAAAAATACTGCAGAAAAGGATACGTTTTCTGCAGTATTTTTTTATCCATTGCGAAAGCAATGGCATATCATCGCCGTAGGCGTATATCATCACCGAAGGTGCATATCATCAGCCGTAGGCTGTATTTTCTTTCGCAATGATGATATACTCGTCTGAAAACGAGATATGCTCGTTTTCAAACGGATGATATGCAATTTCTTACGAAATTGATGATATACAAGGCTTTTGCCTTGATGTTGATTAAACTTTGTGTTATAATCTACTAAAAGAGGTGATATTATGTCAAAAAACTATTTATTGATATATTCAGAACAACTTGCTACGGAAATAGAGTTGCTTTGTCAAAACTTAAAAGCGTCATCCAACACTCTTTTCCAAATACGCAAAAGTTCAAGCAGTGTTTATGCAAATATCCGTGAAGCGAATTACGGTCAAAGTAAAGCAGATATGCTTTCCAAATTTGAAATTGCGCTCAAAGAATGTAGTGAAACAGAAGGTTGGTTGCAGTTGCTATTTAATACGAATGGCATAGATGAAGATATATACAAGAAGCACCGCAATCTTTGTGGTAGAATTAGACGCATGCTGATTTCAAGTTGTAAAACTCTAAAGGAGAGCTTAAAATGAAACCTTTTATATATCGATAAAATAGTTGAAATTGTTGTATTGATTATGGGAAGTGTGCTTGACACATTTCTTATCGTCAATATGGGTGAGGATATACTTTTCCTAATCTTCATTATACCGTTCACAGCAATCTTGTTTTATTTTTTAATTGATTCTATTTATTGGATTTTTCAACCAAATGTATTAGTTTATCAATATGAAACAGGAATAGTTATTGAAAGAAACAAATAATTGAATATACAGACATCGAGCGAGTCTATTTTAAAAATTACATACACAAAAAACGTTATGGTCATTATTATAGAGATACTTACAGTGGAATAATTTATATCAAACTGAAATCCGGCAAGCTACATAAGATAAGAAATGCGTTTTATCCCATAGAAGTAGTAGATGTTATCTCTCGTATCAAGCAACAGAGAAAATTTAAGTAGTCAAGGTCTTTTGTTGTTAGTAGACAATAAAAACGCATCTATTCGTTAAAATTGAACCCATTTTTTGCGAAAAAATTGAACCTATTTTCTATAAAAATTGAACCCATTTTGCAAAATGAACCCATTAGGATTTTGTATCCTTTTCGTAGCCCTTTCACAAAAAAGCCTCAAGATTGTATTCGATCTTGAGTCTTTTTTGTTTTATCCGCCCTTAGCGGAATAAATCTACTTTCGTGGATGAAATCGCTAAAACGATGAAGTCATCCTGAGGCAGTTTGTATTTGAATAATCCATACATCAGTCAGTCTGTTTGATTATTTCCTAATTACTGATTTTATTGACTATTTTTAGACTTTATGGTATAATTATTTAAATCATACGAATGGAGAAAAATATGAAAAACCAAGGAAAAATCATTCTAACCGTTTTTGCTGCCCTTTCATTTTTATGCGTTATATTTTGGAAAGGTGTATATTATGTAGGAGGCTTATCCCATTTATACTATAGCAAGGATGTGTTAAATAGCGTATATTACTATATCGCAATTTCCATTTTCGCCATAGCTATTTTTACAACACTTGTAATTTTAATGTTCAAAAGCAAAGGGACCTTAAAAATCATTTGTATATCATTACTCATTGTTATTATGCTTGCCTCAATGGTTATTTCATTTTTTGAAATGCTTGTAGTATCTCTTTTGGGTTCAAACGGATGCTCTTATACAGAAAATATCGACAACTACGGAAAATACGATGGATATGAAGTGTCATATTTTCCAAAGACTATTACTGACGATATGACTGTAATCAAATTTTCATATTACTATAAGTATGTAGATATTGACCAAGTAGATATCTATCTTGAGGTTAAATTCAAGGATAAAGAAACAATGGATTTATATTTATCGGAAGCTACAAGTAAATTAAATGACGGCAATGTTATTAAATATCAAAGCCCATATAACTCAAAATATACCGATATAATTTCAAATCGTTCGGTAAGATATGGCTCCGAAGGAGATTTAGCATCATATATCAAGTTTGACGGAGATGATGATTACAAATATGTAGAAATGGGGTATAATTCTATTTCATATTCATACGACGAGCTTGTTATCATCTATAATTATACATTTATAGGAAGCGATATTATGGTGGGCAACAACCCCGATAAGGGCGAATATTATCCCAAATACCTTGAACGCTTTGGCGTAGAGTGGAATCCTAATAATGACTTTATGTATAAGTATATTAAAGAATAATTTAAATAGAAAAGAGAAACAACAATGAAAAACTTCGCATCTAATACCCTCGCCCCATCAAGCAATCAATTTTGGTTCTCAGGCGACGGCAAAATCCACAAGGGCAGAATATTCTACAAAATTTTCGCAGGCGGCAGCTACAATTATTCCTTTATGTTTACAAATATGATTGATAGCACCTTTAGCGATGGCACTCATTCACAAGCAAATTTAATTTGCGATGAATATCAAATTCATTCCTTAGGAATTTATGTAACCTCTGATTTTACTAACAATTTAGATACTAACAACAAAATTCAATTAACCTTCAACGGCGAAAAATCCAAAACAGTTATTCCCAAGGAAATATTTTATACTGATGCAGTAAAGCTATCCTGTAACAAAAATGATTATATCTGCCTTGAAATAGAATTTTCAGGCAATGGCAAAATTCCGTATATGGAAGAAATGATGATACCGTCATTTGTTTTTGAAAACGGAAAATGGATAGAAAGCAAAAAAACACCGCTATGCGCATCAATCCTATGCGATAGACCTGTTGAAAGGAAAGTCGGCTTTTTCGGTGACAGTATAACCGAGGGCATTGGCGTTAGCAACAACTCATATAAATGGTGGTGCTCAAAAATTGCCGAAGAGGTTGGCGAAAAATATTCCTATTGGGATATCGGTATAGGCTTCGGCAGAGCACAGGATGCATCATCTAAAGGCTCATGGCTTGATAAAGCAAAATTACTTGATACAGTAACAGTATGCTTCGGTGTAAATGATATCTGTCAAGGCTTTAGCGAGGAAACCGTAAAAAATAGCCTATACACCATAGTCACCGAGTTAAAAAATGCAGGTGTAAGAGTTATCCTGTTTACAGTGCCACCTTTTGATTACGATTTACAAAAGGAACAAATTTGGCGCAATGTAAATAACTACATTAAAAACGAGCTTTCAAAAATCGTTGAGGTTTTTGACACAGTCTCAATTTGGGGCTGCGAGCAACCAAATGACCATAGAGCAAAATACGGCGGACACCCAAATGAAGAGGGAAGCGCGCTTTTAGCAAGAGAATTCGTCTCAAAAATCAATTTATAGTAACAATATATGAACATATAAACATATTATCAATAATAAAAACAACGCAATTTAATCAAAATTGCGTTGTTTTTGTATTATAATAGCCTATTTCCGTGGCCGTCCTCATTAACCCAGCCTATCAAAATCAGTATTCCCTCAATAATGCACCATAAATGCATTACAGCAACAACAACCATTGTTATAAACAAAGGAATAAAGAATCCAAATATAATAATCTTGATATTTTCAATATGATTACAAATAAACATCATTACCGCTAAAAGAACAATCGCAATAGACGGAACAAAAAGCTGTATCATTCCTTTTTTGATTTTCTTTAAATACAAACTGTAAATACCAAATCCAAACAAAATCGCAAGTAACCCCGCCACAATTCTGTATTTCGGCTTGTGATAGAAGTAAGAGCCACAATTTTCGTCATCTACCTCAATCCTTTTTCCGCACTCGGGACAGTATAGTCTTTTTCCGTCAAGCCTGATTCCGCAATGCTTACAATACATAGCTCCAACTCCTTTCGAAATTATTTATCGTTATACTTTAATGATGATATGCCTTTTTTATTTAGTTTAAAAATTTTTTTATCAAGTATTTTTTTGAAAAACCTTTTAAAAATCCTCATATTTCCAAAAAGCCTTACTAAAGTTGGACTTATTAAATAGTATACCCTTACAAGCAATCTACCAAAAAGATTTTTTCTTAAAATGTTGTCTCTATATCGTCTTAATGTCCAAACCTCAGGACAGTCATATGAACCATATACACATGTTGCAATATAACATCCCTCTTTACTCATTTGTGATTCTGAGCTTTTTCTTGGTGTATAATCTTCGTCATCATTATGAGAGTGAGTAATTCTCTTTGGGTAGCCATTTAAAATTGCTTCATTGATTTTTTTATCAATATAATCTTGGTTTACACCGTACTTTGTCCAAAAAGTAATAATACTAATTCCAGCCTCTTCGCATATTTCTTTAACCTTAATATCTCTTTTAATGCGACTTGAATCATTGTGTGTAGGGTCATTAATTTCAATGAAAGCAACAGGCTTAAAGCTCGAGGTTAATATTAAAAAATCAATATTTCTAAATAGCTCATTATGAAATTTCGAATTGTCAGTTCTATTAATGACACTTGCTAAATTAACCTGTGGCTGTAAATGATATCCGTCGGTAGTGCTTTAACAATTGCATTGTAATATGATAACTCGGATTTTGTCATTAAGCTATCTTTTAGCTCATAAATAAATGTGTCGTTCATAAAGTATCCTTGATGTTTTTTTATATTTTAACATTTTATTACAACAATGTCAATAAAAAATCCCATAAGATATCTACCTTATGGGACATTTTATTACAAAATTATACAAATCAAGCCGTTTGAGCCCTCGTTTATCACTCTTGACAGCGTATCAGATAGCTTCGCTCTTGACTCTTGAGAAATATGCTCTAATTTTGCGTGTAAGCCGTCATTTACAAGCTCATAAAGTGTCTTACCAAACATATTAGATTGCCATATCCTCTTTGGGTCATCCTCAAATTCCTCTAAAATGTACTTTATCATTTCCTGTGATCTCTCAGCCGTACCGACAATCGGATTGATTTCCGTATCAATAGAAGCTCTTATCATATGAATTGACGGAGCAGAAGCCTTCAGCTTTACACCGTAAGCGCCTGCTTGCTTTACAATTTCAGGCTCCTCAAGAGTCATATCCTCATAATCGGGAAGCACAATTCCGTAACCGCTACTATTTACATCCTCAATCGCCTTAGCAAATTTGTCAAACTCAGCCTTCGCCTCACTTAAAGACTTAATAGTAGTAAATAAATCCTCATCGTCATTTATTTCAATTCCGCTAAGCTCACTTATCACCTTGTAGTATAATTCCGGTAATAGCGAAATATTAATATCTACCGTACCGTTTCCTAAATCACTTACCACCTCAGGCATATTCAAAATATTTTCATTTTCAAAAAGCGCTGTGGCAATACCGTTAATATCATCAATTTTCGTTGCATTTAAAATTGAAGACTTGATTGAAGAAATTATGCTTTCCTTTAACCAATGATTACCATCTAAAGATGCAAAATATTTTGGCAAATTGAATCTTAGCTCATTAATACCGAATTGACCTAATAAAAGCTTTAATATCCCCTCAAAATCCTCATTGTCAAGCTCAAGCGCATTTACCAAAGCAACAGGAGACTCATATTTCTTTTCAAGCTCAATTGCTAACTCCTGCGCCTTCTTTGACTGAGGCGAATTTGAATTTAAAACAATTACAAATGGCTTGTTAATCGCTTTTAGTTCATTAATAACTCTTTCTTCGCTTGCTACATATGCTGCGCGCTCAATCTCACCGATTGTTCCGTCAGTAGTTACCACAACACCAACAGTGGAATGGTCCTTGATGACCTTTTTGGTACCAAGCTCCCCTGCCTTTTCAAACTCCATAGGCTCACTGTCCCAAGGAGTCATAACCATTCTGCTTTCGCCATTTTCCGTAGCGCCGATAGCGCCGTCAACCATATAGCCAACACAGTCAATCAGTCTGACTCTCATCTTTGATGAGCCAATACAAACAGAAACCGCCTCATCAGGAATAAATTTAGGCTCAGTTGTCATAATAGTTTTGCCCGAGGCGCTTTGCGGAGTCTCATCCTTTGCCCTTTCCTTGTCGTATTCCGACTCGATATTAGGCAAAACAACATTGTCCATAAACTTTTTAACAAAGGTTGATTTTCCACTTCTCACAGGACCGACAACACCTAAATATATTTCGCCGTTAGTCCTTTTTGCGATATCATCATAAATATTCATAAAATTCCCGTTCCTTTTTATGTAATTTCATTTAATGAATATGCATAAAATATCCCGAGTATGACAAAAGCACATCCGAAGATGTGCTTTTATGTATAAAATTAATAATTCATCATTTCGTTCATCATTTCTTGCATTACGCCTGCTAAAACTGTTGCATATAAAATCAAATAAATAACAGAGCATACAATAGCAATGATACCGCAAATCATACCTGCGCGAGCAAGTGAGTTAGGCTGACCGCCATTATTGTTTTTATCAACATAATAAAATACAATCGCCAGAATACCCATAATAATACCGCATGAGCCGCAGCAGAGAATACTCAAAATACCAAGCACTAATGAAGCAATAGCGTATCCGCTGTTTTCCTTCTTTGGTTGATCGACAGGAGTATAGTGAGGAATGTTGTAAATAGGCTGATTATTTTCATTTTGATTATTGTAATAACCGTTTGTATTTTGCTCGTTTGAATTATTATCATTGTTATTCTGATAACCGAATTCGTTATTTTCGTTCATAATTACACCCCCTTAAATAGATATATTTATTTTAACATTAAATATATTCAATTTCAATAGTTTTTTGAAAAAAGAGTTTAAATTTAAATCAAAATATGTTAATATATTGATTGAGGTGGTTTATTTGCAAAGAAGAATGAAAAGACTTATAATTTCCAATATCATAGTGCTGCTTGCATCAATTGCTTTTGCGATTGTAGCAGGAATATTATCACGGAATGATATGTGGAAATGTATGACGGTTGAGGTGTATGGCTTATACTGTCCGGGCTGTGGCGGAACAAGAGCATTATTTTCTTTACTGAAATTGGATTTTTTATCAATGCTGAAATATAATCCTATTCTGCCAATGGCTATATTAGTTTACGCATACTATAATGTACGCGCATTTATCGAGATTAAAAGAAATAACGAGCAGTATTTTGCTAAAAACAAGTATAGACTTATATATGTAGTAATAGCTTTTGGCTTTATTTATTTTTTGGTTAGAAACATACTTTTGCTAAACGGCATTGATTTATTAGGCGATATCTTAGGAGGAAATTGAAATGAAGGATTTCGATAAAAGAGTTAACAGCACCGTAATTGACGGACATTTACATATTGAGGGCATCTACAATAATAAAGGAGAGCACTTTCTGAACGGCTTTGAGGAATACCGCAATACCAAGGGATTAAAAAGATTGAACATTGCAGCGCTTCCGTCAGGCAAAAGAGATGTAGCCAATAATATCTTATGCGCATTTTATAAGTTAGCGCATCCTCAGGACTTTGCTCACGGTGGACTCACATTTAAGGAATATCCCGTTAATCCCAACGAAAAAACAGATATGTCTCCACTAACACAATATAAGGAGCTAATGGAAATAGGCTTTGACGGAATTAAGCTGTTAGAGGGCAAGCCGCAGGTACATAAGGTGCTCGGTATTCCGCTGTGCCATGAATATTTTGACGAATTTTATGATGCAATAGAAAAGGACGGCACGCACCTTTTATTTCATGTAAACGATCCCGAGGAATTCTGGGATCCCGATAAAGCAAGCGAGGAAATCAAAAAGTTAGGCTGGTTCTACGGAGACGGCACCTACGCCTCAAACGAGGAGGTTTATCGCCAGATTTATGCGATTTTAGATAAGCATCCAAATTTAAAGGTAACCTTTGCCCATTTCTTTTTCTATTCCAAGCAACCCCAAAAGCTTGAAGCTTTATTCGAAAAATATCCCAACGCCTGTGTAGATGTAACACCGGGCGGAGAAATGTTTGTTTCATTTAGCGAAAATCCCGAATACTATAAGGAGTTTTTCAAAAAATATAGCAATAGAGTGCTTTTAGGCACAGATAGCACATTCCCATATAGCGCTGATGATATGATGTGGATTTGCGATAGAGTATATCGCTATTTTGCCACAACAGATACACTAAAAAGCTTTAACGGTTGCGAAATAACAGGCATTGATTTACCAAACGAATTTAGAGAAAATATTTTCCATAAAAATTTTGAAAACAGAGTAGGCGCAGAGCCTAAGAAAATCAACAAGGAAGCATTAAAGCGCTATATCGAAAAATATAAGCACCTGATCAAGGAAAAGGACTACCTTGAGGAGATAGAAAGGCTGACAAAAGAGCTATTATAATAATTATACTTGACTTTACAGAATATGTATGCTATAATTGATATAATTATTTATTGGAGGTAACTTTATAATTATGGACCCGGACCCTAATACTGCAAACTTTTTCATTGATAACATCGGCTTATTTATAGCAATGCTGATATGCTTAATATGCTCAGGATTCTTTTCAGCAACAGAGACAGCGTTTACTTCATTTAACAAAATCAGAATGAAGAATAATGCTCAGGACGGCAATAAAAGAGCATCATTAGTAATTAAGCTTGAAGAAAAATATGAAAAGCTTTTGACAGGAATATTAATAGGCAACAACATAGTTAATATTGCGCTATCATCAATTGCAACACTTTATTTTATTGCTTTATTTGAAGGCGTGCAATTAGATAATGCTAATTCAATCGGTTCAACAGTATCAACAGCAGTTGTAACAGTAGCGGTTCTTATTTTTGGCGAAATCTCACCGAAGGTAATTGCAAGACAAAATCCCGATAAGGTTGCAATGAGCTTTGCACCTATCATTAATGCAATAATGATAGTTTTAACACCGCTTACATTTGTTTTCGGTGCTTGGAGTAATTTAATGGTTAAATTGTTCCACTCTAAGGAGCAAAACACTATGACAGAAGAAGAGCTTATCACCATTGTTGATGAAGCAGAGGAGGGCGGCGCTCTTGAAAGTGAGGAGGGCGACCTTATCCGTTCAGCCATCGAATTCAGTGATGTGAGCGCAGGCGATATTCTGACACCCCGTGTGGATATTTGCGCTATTCCAAAGGATGCAACCGTTGAGGAAATTGCAAAAACCTTTATAGAAAATTCCTTCTCAAGATTGCCTGTTTATGGCGAGGATATTGACGATATTGTCGGTATTTTACACGAAAAGGATTTCTTTATCGCATACCATAACAATAATAAAACAGTATCAAAATACATACAAAAGCCCGTGCATGTGTCTGAGCACATTAAAATCACCGACCTTTTACAGACACTCAAAACAAAAAAATGCCATATGGCAATCGTAGTTGATGAATTCGGCGGTACAATGGGCATTGTAACGATGGAGGATATTATCGAGGAATTAATCGGTGATGTCTTTGACGAGCACGACGAGGTAACTAACGATTATAAGGAGCTGCCTGACGGAAGCTTTAATGTAAAATGCTCAGCCGACCTTGACGATTTCTTTGATAAATTTGAAATTTCAGTTGATGACGACGAGGACCAGCCTCAGACCGTAAACGGCTTTATTATGAAGGAGCTTGAAACCTTCCCGCAGGTAGGCGATAGCTTTGAATATCAGAACCTCAGAATCGAGATTAAGAAAATCGGCTCAAAAAGAGTAGAAGAGGTCAATGTTTCAGTAATCCAAAAGGAAGAAACAAAGGACGAAGAATAACTTAAAGCTCCCTTTAATAGGGAGCTTTATTAAAGAATAAACCAAACTAATATATACACGCGCTGCGTGATTCCATACAAACTAAGGTTGATTACATACACACCTGCGGCGTGATTGTGGCAAAGCTGCAACCCTACATCCTATCCCCTATATCCTATAATATCCCGCGACTGAAAGGAGCAAAAAATGAATGTATTTGACTTTGACGGAACTATCTATGACGGTGATAGCTCCTCACACTTTTATTTTTATTGCTTAAAGCATTATCCAAAAACAAGAAAGCTTTTATTCCGCACTATATGGTACGGTATTGGCTTCGGCTTAAAAATTGTCAAAAAGAAAACCTTCAAGCAAAAGCTATTCAGCTTTGTTTCAAAAATAGATGACCTTGATAAGGCTGTTTTGGATTTTTGGCAATCCCACGAAAAAAACATAAAAAAATTCTATCTTGATATGAAGCAGCCAACCGATATTATAATCTCAGCATCCCCCGAATTTCTTTTAAAGCCGATTTGCGACAAATTAGGCGTTACAGTAATGGCAACCAAGGTAGATAAAAAAACAGGACTTTTTGACGGCGAAAACTGTCACGGTCAAGAAAAGGTAAGACGATTCTATGAGCTTTATCCCGATGCTGAAATAGACGAGTTTTATTCCGACCTCTATTGCGATACCCCTCTCGCTCGCCTCGCGAAAAAAGCCTACATCGTCAAGGGCGAAAAGCTCTCCCCTTGGAAAAAATACAAATAATTCTCATTTTGCGAAGCAAAATATATCGAAATTTACGAAGTAAATTATATCGAAAATCGCTTGCGATTTATATCGAATTTGCGTAGCAAATATATCGACACACATAGTGTGCTATAATAAAAACCTTCAAGGAAACGCACCTTGAAGGTTTTTTGTGTAAATTTAATCATCAATATCAAGTATTTTATAAGCCTTAATTCCCAACGCCTTAGCAATAGTAAAAATCGCCTTAACAGACGGACAATACGGCAAATTTGGACTTTCAAGCTGACTTATATAAGAGAGCGTAAGTCCTGTGTTTTCTGCAAGCTCAGCCTGTGTCATTCCCGCCTTGCGCCTATAATATCCTATTTTTATACCTATATCTAAAAGAATTCCTTTATATTCATTTTCACTTAGCATTGTCATCATCCTTACCTTTTTGTTTAATATTATTATATCCTATTGCAAAACAAAAATAAATGTGATACAATTGAGTAAAGACTCACTAAAATTGAGTAAACACACAACGATATTAATACTATAAAAGGAGAGTATGCATGGCATTTTGTGTAAATTGTGGAGAAAATTTACAAAATGGCGCAAAATTCTGCGCAAGCTGCGGCACGCCTGTAAATCAAAACGCTTCAGCAAACAACGAAAGAAAAGCTATATATGATGGTGAAATCCACAAATGTCCCAATTGTGGCGAAGCCTTAAAATCATTTGAGACTATCTGCCCAACCTGTCAATTTGAACTAAGAGGAACAAAAGGTTCAAACTCGGTAAAGGAATTAGCGGATAAATTAGAGAAATCAACATCAGAAAATCAAAAAATTACAATCATCAAAAACTATCCTATCCCAAACACCAAAGAAGACATATTTGAATTTATGTTCTTAGCATATTCGAATTTTGATGCTAAATATTATGCAGAACATCAAGATGTCGAAGATATATCTGATGCTTGGTTAGCTAAGGTAGAACAATGCTATCAAAAGGCAAAATTTTTGTTACATAAAAATGAAATTCAAAAAATAGAAGAAATGTATATGAAAATAAAAGGTGATATTCAAATTGTCAATAAAAAAGATTCAAAAAGAAACATTGCTTCTATTATTATGATAATAATAGGACTTTTGATTATGACACCTTTGCCACCAATAGGCGTGGTATTGTTAATTTGTGGTATTGTTAGAATTGTTAAAAAAAGCAAAAAAATTAATTCAAATAACAACAAGGCTATAAATCACAATTATGCTAATACTGTACAAACGAAAACAGGCTTTTCAACATGGAGCACAACCGCAAAGATTTTATGGATAATTTTAAATATTTATACTTTAGGAATTCCAGCAATAATTTATGCGTGTAGCAAATAAAAGGAGATGAAACAAATGGCATTTTTTGATTCTTTAAAAAACATAATAAAAGCCGTACAACCTCAACAAAACTCAAGTAATAATAACGCACAAGGAGCTTGCTCGTTTTGCTCAAATTGTGGAATGAGGTTAGAAAGCAACGCAAAATTTTGTAGTGGTTGTGGCTCTTTTGTTGTTGGTATGGTTACGAATATACCAAATAAGGTTACTACGAATGAATTATCTGAAACTTATTCTAACGGACGACAACAAGAGTATGTCGGCACTGTGTTAAAATGTTCAAATTGCGGATGCAACATTACACAGACTACAGCCATCTGTCCAGAATGTGGGATAAGAATTACAGGACAAGCCGCTGTTGGATCAGTTTTATCGTTTAAGGATCAACTAATGACCTTAGAAAGCGGTCGTAAAAAAGGATTTGGTGGAATTTTATTAGGCACACACTGTCCTGCAGATCCTGTAGATGTACAAAAACTAACATTAATCAGAAATTTTCCTGTACCTAATTCAATAGATGATATACTTGAATTTATGATGTTAGCGGTTGCAAATATCGATGTAAGCTTGTCAAAAAAATCTTGGACTAATAGAACTTCAAATAATGGAATAGAAACCGTTGCCACCATAGCAAAGGCAATTAGTAATGCATGGGTATCAAAAATGCAACAAATATATCAAAAAGCAGAAATTATATTTCCTAATGATCCTACATTTAAGCAAATTCAAAAAATATATTTTAGTAAAATGAAAGAATTAAAAATTAAAGTTTAATTACAAATAAAAGGAGCTAATTATGGGACTTTTCAAAAAGAAAACAGGCATCTTTGCCGATGTTATTCGTTGTGATGAGACATCATATTTAATATGGAAATGGCATCCAAACGGAACTAAAGAAGGCGAAACTGAAAGAGAAAATTCAATAAGATGGGGCTCATCCTTGCGTGTAAAGGATGTCGAGGTAGCGGTATTTGTTTATAAGCAAAAAAACGGAACAATGCAAGATTACATTGTAGGCCCATATGACGAGAAAATTAAAACCTCAAACTTTCCTGTATTGTCGGGAATTTTAGGTGCCTTTATGGGAGGTGATACTCCTTTCCAAGCTGAGATTTATTTTATCAATTTAGCAGAAATAATTCAAACTAAATTTGCTGTACCTTATTTTGATGTATTTGATAATCGTTATCCGGAATTTTCCGTTCCTGTTGCAGTAAGAGGAACAATTAGCTTCAGAATAGATGATTACGAGTATTTTATAAAGTTACATAGACTTAATACCTTTAATATAGATGACTTTTACTCACAAATTAAGCACGCGGTTAGCAGATATGTAAAAAGCATAGTTACGAATATACCAACAATAGAGAATATTCCGGTTATCCAATTGGAAAACAAAACCGCAATAATAAACGATTCTGTAGAAAAAGATATCTCAAAAAGATTGCAAGGTCAATTCGGTGTAGAAGTCACTGGCGTTGATATAGGTGTAATTGATATTGATAAAACAAGTGTTGGATATAACAAGCTTATGTCGATAACAAGAGAGATAACAATAGCAAAAACTGCCGCGGATCTTGAAAATTATGAGGAAACATTGCGTATTCAAAGAGAAGAAGGACAATATGCAATGCATAAGCAAACGCAAAGCACAAATCTAAATGCTTTTCAAATTGAAAAGCAAGCAGAGGTTGGTATAGCCGGCGCTGATGCGCTTGGAAAAATGGGAGCAAATAACGCAGGCAATATTGATTTGGGAAATAACAGTGGATTTAATCCTGTGCAGATGATGGCAGGAATGGCTTTAGGCGGTGCAGTGGGACAAAATATTGCAACCGTAATGAACGGCACAATGTATG
This sequence comes from Clostridia bacterium, assembly GCA_017416885.1. Taxonomy (GTDB): domain Bacteria; phylum Bacillota; class Clostridia; order Oscillospirales; family CAG-272; genus RGIG2000. The sequence goes on from JAFQAM010000197.1 coordinate 16,238, forward strand.
GCGGAACAGCCTCAGCGCCGCCGCCTATTCCAACAAGAGCATATAATGTTGCTGTGAATGGAACCGCAACAGGTCCTTATGATGTTGTAAGACTTACTCAAATGGCGCAAGCAGGCGAGCTTTTGCCGGATAGCTTGGTTTGGACACAAGGAATGGCAACATGGCAAAAGGCAGAAGAAATTAACGAGCTAAAGGGGATTTTTCCACCGCCAATAATATAAACAAAAATACTGTTGCGCGCGCAACAGTATTTTTATTTTGAAAGCTTTTGTTATTTATTAAATTTGATTTCAACAGTAGTACCAATACCAATATCACTGTCAATTTTTAATTCAGCGTTGTATAATGCACAAATATGCTTTACAATTGCAAGACCTAAGCCTGTGCCGCCTGTTTTTTTGGAGCGGGATTTATCCACTCTGTAAAATCTCTCGCAAAGCCTTGGCAAATGCTCCTTTTCAATGCCGATACCGCTATCCTTAACAGTAAGAGTAACGGAATAGTCGTCATCCTTTATCGAAATCAGAATACTTCCGTTTTCCTTGTTGTAGTTAATTGCATTTGAGGCAAGATTTTGTATAAGCTCGAAAACCTTTTTAGGGTCGCCGTTTATTATGCCATTCCCCTCAATTTTTAAGCTTATATTCTTTTTGTTTATCTCCTCGCTTAATTCACTGAATATTTCTTCGGCGGTTTGCCTTAAATCAACAGGGATAAAGACCGTATCAATCAGCTCGCCCTGTTCCAGTCTGCTTAGCTTCAGCATATCGGAAATCAAAGACGATAAGCGAAGGCTTTCCTTGTGTATTCTTTCAATCTGCTTTTTTGCGCCCTCATCAATATCCTTCTCAAGCAATACCTCAGATAATCCTCGCATAACGGTAATAGGTGTTTTCAACTCGTGAGAAGCATTAGCAAAGAAATCGCTTTTTTGCTTGGATACTGTCTTTTCCTGCGTTATATCTGTGATTATTAAAATTGATGAAATATTGTCTGAAAGGGAAGAGTCTGTTATTTTCTGTATTACAACCGATAAATCCCTGTTGTTATAGTGATGCTCAAAGAAATAGCTTTCATCAATGTGCTTTAAAATTTCATTGTATAGCTCTAAATCATCAATTAAGTAAATCAGATTTTTGATATCATCGCATTTTGCGCAGTTGAAAATTTCAAGAGCGCTTTTATTTACAAAAACAAGCTTTTTTTCTTGATTGATAGCAATGATTCCCTGCGAAACATTGTCAAGCACAGTGTTCAGCTTTTTATGCTCTTGCATTATAAGACTGATATGCGCGTGAATGCTTGCATTAAGCTCATTTATTTCACCAAGCACAGAGTAAATCTCAGGCTCGCTGGAATCGGTGCTCAAAGGCTCATATTTTCCGTCGTTCAGGCTCCTTAAGCTTTTGCCGATATCTGTAACCTTAGAGGAAATATTCTTTGATAGAATATTAGACATAACGAATGAAATTATTATAGATATAATCAAAACCACAATTAAAAGCGGCAGTGTTACATTTATGTATGATGAAATCTCACTGCTTTTGATAGCCAAACGGACAATAATATCCGTTCCGTCATAAAGAGTGGATTTTATAGCATAATAAGTCATTTTGCATTTGAAGGTGTCAGAATATCTCTCTATTGTTTTAGGAGAATCAGACAATGCATTTTTAATTTCCTCTCTGTTTGCGTGATTGTCCAAAGGAGCATTTGTGTCACTTTCATATAAAACATTGCCGTCCTTATCAAAAACAGTAATACGGAATTCATCCTTACTCGCATAACGGGACAGCTTATCGAAATCCTGCTTGCTTGCAATCAGCGAGCAAGCAAGCTCGGTTTCACTGATTAATTGATTTTTAATCATATTCTTAGTGCTGAGATTAACAGCAATAATGCTGAAAGTGAACATTAAAAGAGTAGAAATCAGAGTAACAAGGAAAAATCTTAAAAACAGCTTCTTTTTCATTTGTTTTCATAGCGATAGCCGATACCTCTGACGGTAACGATACAGTCGCTTCCCCCGGCCTCCTTTATTTTATCGCGCAAGGTTGCAATATGCATATCAAGCGTTCTTGTTTCACCTATGAAGCTTTCACCCCATACCTCTCTGAAAAGCGTCTCTCTTTCGACAGTTACACCCGAATTGCTTATAAGCATTTTTAAAAGCTTGAATTCCTTCAAGGTAAGCATTAAATCCTTATCCTTGTAAAAAATCTTGTAAACATTATTATCAATTACAAAGCCGTCAGCATTTGTAATATATAAATTAGCGCGCCTTAAATTGGTTTTCACTCTTGCAATCAATTCAAGAATAGAGAAGGGCTTTGCCATATAATCGTCCGCGCCCTTGTTAAGCCCCTTTACAAAGCTTATTTCATCGGTTTTTGCGCTAACAATAATAACGGGTATTTTCTCATCAAGCTCCCTTATTTTAGTTAAAATAGTGTATCCGTCCATATCGGGGAGCATTATATCAAGAATAATAAGATTAGGCCTTGATTTTTCAAATTCATTAAGAAAATCCTTACCGTTTTCAAACATTCTGATTTTATAAAGCCCATCAAATGCGCCTTCATAAACCTCACGAATGCCTTCATCATCCTCTACAATGTAAATTAAAGACTCCATCAGTATTTTAAATGTACTCCTGTCTCATTATATTTTGTCCACTCTGCAACATTTACAGCGTGGTCGCCAATTCTTTCAAGATATTTTGCTACCATCATAAGAGTAATTGCTTGCTCAGCATTGCTGCTATCCTTTCTGATAAGCTCAATAAGCTCATTTTGTACTGTTACAAATAGCTCATCCATTTCATCATCAAGGCTAATTACAGTATCAGCTAAATTCTCATCATTTTTTATAAATGAATTGACACTTTCCCGTACCATCTTAATAGCCAAATTTCCCATAGCTGTAATGTGCGTCAGCTTTTTAATGTATCTTTCGCCCGGCATGGTATATACAAGATCTCCAATATCGCTTGCTTGATCGCCGAATCTTTCAATATCGGTAATCATCTTTAACGCGCAGGAAACCTCACGAAAGTCTCTCGCCACAGGCTGTTGCTTCAGAAGAATACGCATGCATCTTTTTTCAATGCTCATTTCATATTCGTCAACAAGCTTGTCAGTTTGAGCAATGCTTTTACCTAAATCTCTGTTCATTTGCAATAAAGCAGTGATAGCATCGCTAATCATTTGCTCTGTAAGACGGCACATTTCAACCAGCTGTGTCTTTAAATTCTGTAATTCCTCTTCAAATATTTTTCTAATTGACATTTTATATCTCCATTATACAATATTTTTTATTAAAAATCAACCAAATCTGCCGGTAATATATCTTTCTGTTCTTTCATCCCCGGGCGATGAAAAAATATCATCTGTTGCTCCGTACTCAATTAACTCTCCAAGCAAGAAAAAAGCGGTATTATCTGCAATTCTTGTTGCCTGCTGCATATTGTGCGTAACTATAACAATAGTTAAATCCTTTTTCAGTTCTTCCATCAGTTCTTCGATTTTGCCCGTTGAGATCGGATCAAGGGCAGATGTAGGCTCATCCATTAAAAGTATTTTAGGATTAGCGGCAAGCGAACGGGCAATACATAGCCTTTGCTGTTGACCGCCGCTCATTCCAAGAGCGCTCTTTTTAAGCCTGTCCTTTACCTCGTCCCAAATGCTTGCGCGTCGAAGCGAATTCTCAACAATTTCATCAAGCTCGCTTCTTTTTTTGATTCCGAAGGTTCTCGGAGCAAAGGCGATATTGTCATAAATGCTCATAGGAAATGGATTTGGCTTTTGAAACACCATGCCAACATTTTTTCTTAAGGCATTAATATCTGTTTCCTTATCGAAAATATCAATATTTCCAATCTTGAAGCTTCCTGTAATCTTACAATCCTCAACCAAATCATTCATTCTGTTTAATATCTTTAAAAAGGTAGATTTACCGCAGCCGGACGGTCCTATTAAAGCAGTTACTTGCTTTTCGGGGATTTCAATATTTATATTTTTCAAAGCGTGAAAATCACCGTAGTAAAGATTGCAGTCCTTAACTGATATATTCATTTTACCTGTAAAGTCAATCATTTTTCTTCTCCTGTCGATTTTTTAATTAATTTTCCGATACCGCTTGCAAGCAAATTTAAGAAAATAACAAATACAAGCAATACAACCGATGTGGCTGCAGCTTCATCTCTGTAACCGTTGCTTGCAAAATAGTAAATATCAAGTGCAAGGCTTGTACCCGGTGATAATAGGTTTTGCGGAACCTTATTTACAACCATTCCGATTGTTAATATAAGTACCGCGCTTTCTGATACAACACGCCCGATTGCAAGAATGATAGCGGTAACGATACCGCCCGAGGCTGATGGCAATACGATTTTAAAAATGGTTCTGACCTTACTTGCGCCTAACGCATAAGATCCTTCCCGAAGTCCGCCTTGAACCGAAAGCAGGCTTTCCTGTGTGGAACGCACAATAGTCGGTAAAATCATAATTGCAAGAGTAATTCCGCCGCCAATAATTGAATATCCCCAACCAAACGCAACAACGAATATTAAATATCCGAACAAGCCGTAAACAATACTCGGAATACCCGCAAGTGTTTCAGTAGCAACCTGAATAATCCGCACAAGCTTTCCTTTATTATTTGTGTATTCAACTAAGAAAATAGCGCTTGCAACACCGATAGGTACAGCAATTAATGAAGCAATAGCCACAAGCTCAAGCATACCGACAAACGCAGGCAAAATGGAAGGCGAGCTTTTATAATCGCCAAATAACAAATCAAATGATAGCTTTCCCGTGCCTTTTATTAAAACATAAGCAATAACTGCAACAAGACAAATAAGAGTAATCCCCAATGCGACAAGACAAATTATTTTAAGTGCTGAATAAAGCTTTCTCATTTTTTTGATTCCTTTTTCTTAATTTTGTCGTTTTTTTCTCTTTTAAGCAGAGAAAAGCTTATATTTAAAAGCAAGGTAAATACAAATAGAACAACACCCGTCGCTATAAGAGCAGACAAAGCATCTCCGCGAAGCTCCATAGCTCCCATAGCAATATTGGCAGTCAGTGTTCTCACGCTTTGGAACAGACTGTTTGGCATTTCGGGACTGCCACCGATTACCATAATTACCGCCATTGTTTCACCGATAGCGCGACCAATCGCGAGTACAACACCTGCTAAAATACCGCTTTTAGCAGACGGAACAAGTATCTTAAATGTCGCTTGCTCTTTAGTGGCGCCTAAAGCCAAAGCACCCTCATAATATGAGCTTGGCACGCTGTTTAGGCTATCTAAGCTTACACTTACAATAGTAGGTAAAATCATAATTCCAAGAACCAATGAGGCAGAAAAAATTCCATAACCAACTCCATTTGGCGAAATATAGTCTCTTACAAAGGGAACTATAACAGTCATACCGAATAGACCAAATATAACCGATGGAATACCTGCAAGTAAATTTATCATTTGCCTTATGGGATTAACTAATTTTTTAGGGCAAAACTTATATAACGCAATAGCGGTAAGAAGTCCTATGCCAACGCCTATTATAACGGATAATGCGGTAACATAAAGCGTAGTTACAATCATAGGAAATATGCCGTACGCTATCTCATCCGCTAAGGGCGCCCATTTCATAACGAAAACAAATTCAAAAAATCCTGTTTTTGCAATAAACGGCGTGCCGCTTATGAATAGAAATACAGTAATTGTGGCTAAAGCCAGAATAGAGAAGATAGCGCAGAAAAGAAATACGAAACGCATTCCTTTTTCTTTAAGATTAATAAAAGTTGAACTTTTCATATTATTTAGTTACTTGCGCCCAAACGGTAATGGCTTTTTCGCCTGCATCAACATCGTAAATCTTTTTTAAATCCTCTGAAGAAATATTATTATAGGTATTTTTATTATTTACGATAATTGCAATGCCATCCTTAGCAACCTCATAATAGGTACAATTCGGAGATTTTTCAGAATTAAACGCTTCTGAAATCATACCGAAATCAGTAACGCCGTTTTCTGCATCATTATAGCCTGTACCGCTTCCGCCACCTGCAACGCTTACGCTTACACTACTTTGAATTTCCTCAAATTTAGTAGCAAGCTTTTCCATAAGAGGCTTTAAGGATGTACTGCCCGAAATTGTAATTTCACCGCTTAAGCTTGGAATAACAGTATAAGGAACAGTATTTTCTCTTGTGGAAACATATCCGTTTTCGCTTATAATTGATTGAGCATCGGAGCTTTGCAGGAAAGCGAGAAAAGCAGCGTTAACCTCTGAAGCAACTCTATTTTCCTGATAAACTATATTTAAAGGTCTTGAAATTTTGTATGAACCGTCCTTAATGGTAGCAATTGTTGGCATAACGCCGTCAACAGATAAAATTTTAACATCGCTTGTGACATAGCCTAAGCTATCATAGCCGATTGCTAAAGGATTGCTTTCAACCTCTTGTAAAACCGATGCTGTGTTTGAAGCAACGATTACACCTGAAATATCAGATTTTCCTTTAAGACCGATAATTTCCATAAAAGCAGATTTTGTTCCGCTTCCGTCCTCACGGGTAACAACACTGATAATTTTTGCTTCATCAAAGCTTCCGCCGCAGGAAGTAAGAATAAAAGCAGAGCATAAAACAACAGTTAGTAAAATAAGTGCGATTAATTTTTTCATTTTCTTTTCTCCTTCTTCTGTAAGCTTTTTGCTTACGCACTTATTTTACCTCAATCTTAAAATCATAACTACCAAATCAATGTTTAGATTATGTAAATTTAAGGTAAAAGAAAAAAGTGGCTGTTGCTCTTAACTGATTCTTTTCAAATCAGCTATTTGCAACAGCCCCTTTTTTATTTACTTGATGACATGTGCAGTTGAGTTAAAAACATGCTACATCTTGTGAAATTGATTAAAATTAATGAATAAGTAGATTTTACATTGTAATAAAATTTTATTACAATAGTTTTTAATTTGACTCACTATTTTTGTATAATGTGACTTTCAAAGTGATTTTAGATACCGTAAACCTTTCAGTTGAGTTATTGCTTTCAAAAAACAAGCATATTTTGTTAGTATTAGCAAAATACGCAAGATCAGTGGTCGTAGAACCATTTATCCAGCTTCCGTTTTCGCTAGGCTCTTTTTCAAAGCTATGAACACCCCCGTTCATGCTTTGGTCGGTGTTTGATATTTGACCGTAAACGGTTGCCCCGTTTCCAAAGATATTAGTGGTAGTAGATGCATATATATTATAGTCAATCTTGATTTTATCATAACCAAGCGCGTAGTATTTAGAAAAATCATCCCAAACTTTCCCCTTGATTATAGCTTTTGCATCCCAAATCCAAAGGCTGAAACTTTCATCCCAATACCAAGATTGTGTTACTGGTTCAAAAACAACCTCTGGCTTTTGTCCAGGTATGTATTCCTCAGGTTCTTCAAGATTGCTGATAAATGACGGATCTATTTCAATTTTTTTTGCCTTGTTTTCAGGGATTTCACTTTCTTGTCCAACATAGGCCAAACCGTATGTGTAAGATTTTACCTCGTTAAATGTTTCAGTGTAGATTTTATCTCCGCCTCTTTCTTTAACAACAACGAAATATACTCTTACATCTCCAAGCTGAAGGTATAAATAGTTACCTTTTTGACAAGAAGAATCAAATTCAAGCTTTACTGTATTTTTTTCACTGTTGGAAGCAATTACACAACTTTCGTAGCTTTGCTGCCAAAGCTTTTCTTCTGTATTAGTCGTTGCCCTGCTATATCCGCTTTCTATACTTGCGCTTAGCTCCTTGGGAATACCTGCCTGAATATTCGAGTTGAGTGTATTTCCTTCGGAGATTGATGTGAATTTTTTTACAGCTTGAGTGGTTTGCGCCTTGACGCTTTCTTGAGTTGTTTTGGTTACTTCATTTTCAAAACTTGATTTTCCGCCGTTATATACAAATTTAGCACAGGTAGATGTTAAAGGAACATTTTTTATTGTACCTATCTCATAAACATAATAATTGTATTCGTCATCATGCCAAGAAACCTCGGTATTAAGGAAATCATTATTTTTTGTAGCTTCCTGTTTGAAACTCATTATCCCGATTTCTGAATCGTCATTCATAATAACTGTTCCAACCTCTGAATTTTTGTCATCAGTGCTTTTGACTATGAATTCACAAGAACAAAGGACAAAAAATATTGCTACAATTATCAAAAGTAATAATAGTTTAATAATTTTCATTTATTTTACTCCAATTATATGGGTTGTCATATAGATAATTTATTTTTTATTCTTTTTCAAATTCGCGTACATTCTTTTCAAGTAGTGGAATGTATTTTTTATAAACATATCCCATTATAGGAATGAATACATATATGAATGATGCAATGAATGGAATAATCCACCATAAAAAGCAAGTAGAATTTCCGTAAAAAACTTCGGTTTCTGCGGTCATGTGGGTTAAAAGAAGGGCAATAGAACATATTAGATTGATTAAGCTTGCGATGAGATTAGGCTTTATCCACGCATACATATCATCACCATTCTTTTTTGAAACAATGGTCGCGATTGCGATCACAACGGTAGCAATCCAACTAATGATATAGAAGAATTTTAAAGTGCTCACAGATTCGTATGAACTATCAAAGGCTTCAAACATCGAAACCTTTTCGCCATTAATTGAAGCAAACGGTATAGCAAAGAGAAAAATAATGTTTAAAACAATCATAGCTATGGCAATTTTGGATACTGTTCCGCTGTTTTTCTTGATTTTTTGTTTGTAATCATTGAGCATTTTTTTCTGAAGCTCAATATTGTTTTTAATGAAATTTTCCTGACTCATTTTTGTTTTCTCCTATTTGATTTTTTTATTATTCTTGGGTTTGATCAGATTTTACTGTAACAGTATTTTTGTAGTGATAATAGGCTATTAACGCACATATGATTACACCGACCAAAATGTCTAAAGTTGCAAAGGTATCAGCAGATGTATTGATAACAATTATGCTTCCTTTTCCAAAAATAGATTCAATTGTACCTAAAAGGGACTCGCGAATGGTTTTTTCTGCTATGTTGACTATTATATATAGACATCCAGAGCCTATACAACTGCTTAGTACGCCGGCAATTATAAAGCCGAATTTTTCGTTTTTGCTAAAGGATATCAACCCTAAAAGTAAAAAAACGAGGCTTGAAAAAATAAGTATAACGCCAAGCAATTCATAAGTTCTACTGTCTTTTTCTGCCGGCTCATCGATTAAATATAAACTGATTTGGTTTGAGAAGCTATCACTTTCTTTAAGTATTTCAGAATATTTTATCGTTAATATGTTCTCATCGTTAATATTATCCTGTGCTGAAACATATGTTTTTGAAAAATAAAAATAAATATTGAGAACGATTAAAAAGATGATAAGCAAAATAATTACGCTCTTTATTCGAGTTTTCGTTTCCTCATTCATAAATTTAACACCCCCCTTCTCATAATGTCCTTGCTAAAAAACACGAAATAATTATTTGTGTTTTAACAAATTAGCATTTTATAAAAAATAAGAATTTTTTTGTAAAAACGCAATATTCTTATCTTTAACACAATTATAACGAAAAAATGTGTTAATGTCAAGATGAATTCTTATTTTTAACACAATTTATTATAAAGAAAGGTTGGTGTCATTATGAAAATTTATGATTATAACGGAAAAAAGAACATTTGTGGAGATAGAATTCACGAAGCGCGATGTAAAAATAGGATAACTCAAAGCGAGTTGGCGGCAAGACTACAGGTCTCTGGAATTACAATTGAACGCGATAGTATTTCAAGAATAGAAATAGGCACGCGATTTGTATCTGATTATGAATTGCGTGAGTTATCAAGAATATTAAATGTATCAGTTAACTGGCTCTTAGGCATAGATTAAAGGCTATACTTCAATATTTATTAAACAAAACAGACTTTAACCGTCTTAAGGAAATTGACGATTAAAGTCTGCTTTTATTTTCAAGCTTAATCATTACATTATATAACGGCAAAATCAACACCGACATAGCAATATTGCCGCACATATGTACAATATCAAACGTAAATCCTGCCACAATCCAAGCTATCATTCCTTCAAAATTGAGTCCGAACGCAAGCGCCTGAAACGGAGCATAGAGTATTCCGTACAAAAGCCCGTGTAAGCCGCACAAAATAGCCGAAATAACAGCCCTTTTCTTAATGGATAGCCTTTTAGGTATAAGCATAATAAATACCCATAAAACTGCCCATATATAGATGTAAGGATACCACCAGGTGCCAAAGCCGTTAACAAGACCGACTAAAAAAACATAAATATATATAGGAATTAATGCTTTCCACCTGTAAACTAATGTGAAAACCGCAATAAACATAGCAACCGCATGTATATTCGGTAAAAACTCCATAATCATTTTTGATATAAACATAATAGCGCCAAGCATACTGAATATGATTATATCTCTGATTGCGCTTTTTTTCATTAAATAAGAGTCACCTTTTTCATTCTCATATCAATAAACGGTCTGTCTCTGCCATCTGTTTTTACAGAAGCAATTTCGTCAACAACATCCATACCGCTTACAACCTTACCGAAAGCAGCATACTGACCGTCAAGGAATTTAGCATCTGCGTGGCAAATAAAGAACTGTGATGAAGCAGAGTTGTAATTCTGGCTTCTTGCCATTGAAATAACACCTCTAACATGAGAAATCTCATTTTTAACACCGTTAACTAAAAATTCGCCCTTGATATTCTTATCTGAGCCGCCGCAGCCTGTACCTGTCGGATCACCGCCCTGAATCATAAAGCCTGCAATAACTCTGTGGAAAATAAGACCGTCATAAAATCCCTCGCTGACTAATTTTTCAAAGTTAGCGCAGGTAATAGGAGCCTTATCGTTATAAAGCTCAATATCAATAATTCCGCCTGTTTCCATTTCAATTCTTACCATAATAAAATCCTCACAAAACTTATTTTTACTTATTTTAACATATAAGCATAAAAAAATCAAATGGAAATATAATATTTTTAAAAGAATTTTGCAGGGAATACCGTAATATCATTCCCTATTGATTATAAACAGGTAATAAAATGGAAAAATATAAAAAATTTGCATATATAAGCATTTCATCAGTTGCTATAATTGCCTTGGCTTATGTGCTCTTAAAATACGCTTTGGGAATATTTTTACCCTTTGCATTTTCATATTTAATCGTAGCTCTTGCAAGACCTATAATAAATAAAATGTGCAAAAGACGAAGAGTCCCCAAGCCACTCGCAAGCATACTTGTAATATCAATTTTGCTTTTTATAATTATCTATCTGACCGTGATTTGTCTGTCCTACGGTATAAGACAGTTAGGAAGCATAACCAATAATATACTTGATAACCTTTCAAGCGAAAATAACTTTATTTCAAGCACGCTTGAATGGATAGAGGGACTTAAAATCAAATTCCCATTCTTAAACAGCATCCTCCCGGGAATGGACGAAAGCTTGTATTCAATGCTCTTGGAAACAGTAGGCAACGCATTAAAAGCGTTAAGCTCAAAATTGACCTCATTAATATCATCATTTATATCCTCATTTCCCTCATTTTTAATAATGCTCATTGTTATAATTCTATCCCTCTTTTATTTTTCCAAGGATTACGATTTAATAGCAGAAAAAATAGAAAAAATCGCTCCCAAAAAAATATCGAGCAAGCTTCCTATAATCAAAAACGAAATTATATCAATGGTATCTAAATACTTAAAGGCATATTCAATCCTCTTAATAATTTCTTTAGTTCAATTGTTTTCAGGCTTTCTGATTTTAGGCGTAAAAAACAGCTTTCTTTTGGCAGTAGTAATATCATTCGTTGATATGCTGCCTGTTTTAGGCGTGGGTACAGTATTAATTCCGTGGTCAATCGTGGAATTTGTAAGAGGCAACACCTTTATGGGAATAGGACTTCTAATTCTGTTTTTAATAGTCTATATTGTTCGACAGATAGCCGAGCCGAAAATTTTAAGCAAGCAAATGAATGTCCATCCGCTAATAACAATATTCGCATTATACGCAGGACTAAAGCTCTTAGGTATAGGCGGACTGATTATTGCCCCATTTTTAGCATTTTTAATAAAAACAGTATATAATTCCATTAAAAAAGAAAAAAATGTTGAAAACCAAGAAAAACTGTGATATTATATAAAATATATATTTTCATCACAGGAGAATAACATTATGTTTAACGATAAAAAGGTGGTTTTCTCAGGCGTTCAGCCATCAGGAAACCTTACAATAGGAAACTATCTTGGAGCAATTAAAAATTTTAGCGCATTTTCAGAGGATTACCATTGTTATTATTGCGTAGTAGATATGCACGCAATCACAGTAAGACAAAATCCTGCGGAATTACGCCGTCGCACATATGAAACTTTAGCATTATATATGGCTTGCGGTCTTGATCCCGAAAAGAATACATTGTTTGTACAAAGCCATGTGCCACAACACGCAGAGCTCGGTTGGATTTTAGATTGCTATACTATGTTTGGCGAGCTTTCCCGTATGACTCAATTTAAGGATAAAAGCGCAAAAAATGCCGATAACATTAATGCAGGTCTTTTCACATATCCATCCTTAATGGCAGCCGATATTCTTTTATATCAAACAGAGCTTGTACCTGTCGGTGTTGACCAAAAGCAACACTTAGAGCTTGCAAGAGATATTGCAAACCGCTTTAATCAGGTATATGGCGAAACCTTCGTTGTGCCCGACGGATATATTCCAAAGGAGGGCGCAAAGATTATGTCCCTTCAAGATCCAATTAAGAAAATGAGCAAGTCCGATACAAACGAAAACGCAGTTGTAAGAATTTTAGACTCCAAGGACGATATTATAAGAAAGTTCAAAAGAGCAGTTACCGACTCAGGCTGTGAAATTATTCACGGAGAGGGCAAGGAGGGCATCTCAAATCTTCTTACCATTTATTCTTGCTTTACAGGTAAAACCATAGAGGAAGCAGAAAAGGAATTTGCAGGCAAGGGCTATGGCGACTTTAAGCTTGCGGTAGGTGAAGCCTGCGCAGATGCTTTAGCGCCTGTAAGAAGCGAGTTTGACCGTCTTATGAAGGATAAAGCATACCTTGAAGGGATTATGGCGCAAGGCGCCGAAAACGCGTTCAAAAATGCCCGTCGCACAATGTCAAAGGTTAAGCGCAAAATCGGCTTTACAGAAATCAAACACTAAACAAAAAATCAACTATCTCACACGAGATAGTTGATTTTTATTTTAACCTTGCTTTTTTATTTCTCCCATTGTAATTTCAATAGGCTTATCACTTGTTCCTGTGCCGATATAATAAATATCCTTGCCGTTAGTAACAAATGTACTAATAATTAATTTTGTAGCATCGTGGCTCTCATTAAAGCCCTTTAAAACGAAATCAAAGCCGGCATATTCACTGCTTACATTTGCAATAACAACATTATTCTTGTTAGCGACAACGCTTCCGTTATCAAGCTTTAATAATGTCTCGCCCTCATTAAGTCCCGAAGAAGCTACAACACCGTAGGATAGAGCAGCGCCCTCATTATACTTATTATATACGCCAAGAGACTCTTTATTTATAGAATAGCTTGCGCAAAGAGCATATCCGTCTTCCTTAACCGAATACTTAACACCGCTGAAAATAGGCTCATATTCATTAGCTGTCGCCATTAATCCGCATCCGTTTTGACAAGCGCATACCTCGCTGAATTTATCTGTATAGCTTGTAAAACTAAGAGTTGATTTTTCACTGTCAACATTATGCTCGTTATTATAAAACGCCTTGCATAAATTATAGTTGTATACAACAGTCCAAGTATTTAATGCTCCGTATTCATCATCGCTCTTGCTTGGATCGTATTCAACAAGATTAGCATTGGTAAACTTGTCATAGCTTGATTTGCTTATTAAAGCATCAAGCTGTGCTTTGTTGCCTGTAAAATAAATACAAACTGAATACATTGAGCTTGGATAAGAGGTAAATGTGCCTTGCTTATCATAAACAGGCGATTTAATTTCTGTCTCATTAGCCAAAAATGTGTCAGGAGCATATATTCTGAATATTTTATCCTTGTATTGATTCCAAGCAAAATGCATTTCGCCGAAATCAACCAAATTTGCGCCAAGTCTTAGCTCTGTTATAACTTGACCTTGACCGAAATCGAAAGCTCTATCCGCAACGGTAGTTACGGAATTTGGTAAAGTCAATGCTTGGAGTCCCGTACATCCTTTAAATGTGTAAGCAGGGATTGTTGTTATTTGTGAATCCTTATGGAAATTAATTTCAGTAATAGCTTTACTTTGATAGAATGTATAAGTATTAAGCTCAGTTACAGACTTTGGAACATTAATCTTTTGTAATTTAGGACTGTTCGCAAAGCAACCGTATGAAAATTTTGTAATAGTTGAATTTTCAGGAAAGTAAATTTCAATTGTGTTGTATCTTGTTAAAGGGTTAGAGCCGCCGTCAGTGGGAACTGATGTAACCGTTGTTGGAATTTCAATTCTTATAACAGAACTTACAGAGTACGAATACCCCTTTGCATTTATTTTTGAAAAATCATAGGTAAATGCGCCGTTGTTTGTTACAACATATTGGGACGGATAGGTATAATAATTGCCGTTTCCATCTGTTAAAACAACTCTTGATGTAGCATCGGTACTCATACCCGTTAAGTCAATACCGTCAATTCTTTCAGCAACACCGAATTCGTTTGATGTAGCAGCGCTTACTGAAATTGCAAGCACGCAAAACAGCAAAATAGCCATTGATAGAATAAAAAACAGTCTTTTTTTCATATTTTTTTAACTCCTTATTTGAATTATTTGACAAATCGCCACTTTTATGATACTATAAATATAAAGTATTTACTATGATTTTTTCACATTTTATTAGCATTATTTGACCGAAAGGAGAAAAATATGAAGGAGTGTCTCTTATATACAAATTTTTCAAATAAGTCATATACTTTTGCAGATGTAAACTGTAATAGCAGAGAAATTTTGGATAAACCGCTTATAGTCAACTGCGCCAACTGTACAAATACAGAGGTGTGGTGCGTTAACAAAAATAAAACAGGACGGCTTGATTATTATTTTTTATACCTAATATCAAATAATTTTCTTGTGGAAACACCAAACGGTAAAGAAATGATGTACGAGGGCGATATTGTAGTAATTCCACCAAATGAGCCATATACATTTACACCGGAAAAAGGTAAGCAGATTTATTATTTATGCGTGCATATAACAGGCTATGATGTAGAAAAGCTTTTAAATGAGTATGAAATTGCAATTTTTCCTGAAATTAATAAGCTAAGCCCCAACAACCACCTACAACAGAGATTTAAAAAGCTTTTTGATGCATTTGCCAAAAACGATGAATACAGAGACAGAGAGCTTGCCAACCTTGTCGAAAGAATTTTCATTGAAGCTGCAAGAGCCATAAAAGCAAGGGACAATGATAAGAATATACTTTCAAAATCCATAAGATACATAAACGAATTTTATACAACAAAAATAAATATTCCCAGCCTTGCCAAAATGGAAAATATGAGCATGACTAAATACAATAAGATATTCAAGGAGCAAATGAAAATATCGCCAACAAAATATATAATCAGTCAAAGAATACATCTTGCCAAGGAGCTTTTAGAAACAACCAATCTTTCGATAACGGAAATAAGCCTGACCTGTGGCTATGACGATATTAACTTTTTCAGCCGTGTATTTAAGGAAAATGTAGGAATGTCCCCAACCTCATATAAGCAAAAAATAAATGCCGATTAGCTCGGCATTTATTTTTGTTATTATTCAGTGTCCTTTTGCTGCTTTTTTCTTATTTCTGTCATTGTGATAGCAGCAGGCACATTGCTTGAGCAGGTCTTAGTCAAATAATAAATATTTGTTCCGTCAGTTAAATATGAGCAAATAATAAGCGCAGTATCGGAGTTTCCGCCTTCCTCGTCAAATCCGCGGAGAATGAAATCGTAGCCCACATAGTCCATATTTACATTTGCAATAATTATATTTGTCCTTCCTTGTGCAGCCTCAACTCCGTTTTCACCTATTTTTAACAGGTTAGAGCCGTCAGCGTTAGGCGTAGCCGCCACCATACCGTATTCTAATGAAATATTAGAATTATATTTCTTGTAAACCTCTAATGATTTGTGATTTACAGTATATCCGCCGCAAAGAGCAGTGTTGTCATTTTCCTTTACAGAATATCCAGCAAACACGAAAATAGGAGCATAATCTTCTTCGTTTACTTTTTCTTGAATTTTACATACACTGCATTCGCCAACTTCATTTAATGAAGTTGTAAAATCAACAAAGTTCAATTTATAATCACTTGAAAATTTGTGTTCACCGTTATAGAAAGCATCACACTTATTGTATTCGTATACCATATAGCACTTGCTTGACTTTTCATCTGCTGATATAGCATTAAATTCATCAAGGCTTACTAATTGTATAGTATTCCAAACGGCTGTTGATTCATTTTTTGCGGTGTATAACTCTAATTCTGTATCAATAATTTTTTGAGCTTGTGTTTTTGTTCCTGTATAATAGATAACACCACCGGTTCTAAATGCACTGTCTCTGTCATTCCAACCGAAAAAGTTTGAATGTAAGGCAATGTTACCGTTTTCATCAAAGTTTCCTGCAGGCATGTAAATGGTTTTTAAGTTATTACAACCGGCAAAAAATGCATTTATGTCAAATACTTGAGTGAAATTTTCACCGAAATATACAGTTGTTAAATTGCCGCATGATCTTAAAAAGTTATCATTTACAGTTCGAAGAGAATTAGGAAGCTTCAAGACCTCAATACCGGTATTTGCAAAGCAGTCGGTGTTCATTGCAGTAATAGTAGAATTTTCAGCAAATTCAACTTCGGTAAGACTTGTAGTGCTAAGGAATGTTCCCCACTGAACACCTGTAATAGTGCTTGAAAAATATACATATTCAAGTGTTGTTGAACCGGCAAATGTTCTTGAAACATATGTACATCCCTCTGGATATTCAATCATAACAACGCTTGAAGAATCGTAAGATTTTCCTGCGGCTGTATTTAATGCAGAAAAATCTATGTCCTTCAAGTTTTTAAAGATATATGCGGAAGGATATGTGATTCCATCAGTCATAAGAACTCGTGATGTGGTATCAAGTCCATTAACAACTGTCATATTTTCAATCGTTGTAATGTTGCCAAATTCAGAAGCACTAACAGAAATTGCAAATAAGCAAACAAATAGTGCTACAATTAAAAGTGTAATAAAAAGCCTTTTTTTCATAATAAATTCTCCTTTTTGTATTATTTACTTTTGTACAAATATATGATACAATATTATATGAATAAAATCAATAGAATATTTAACTGAAAAATAGTATTTTTTAACGGGAGATAAAAATGAAAAATATTTGGAATTATCTAATTGATGTGGATACAACCAATTTAAATAACACTAAAAAATTAGGAAGCAGAGAAAATATTCAATATCCCTTGGTAGTAAATTGCGCCGGAAAAATTAGCAATCTTACCAATGCGGATAACAATAATACAGGAAGACTTGACTATTATTTGCTTTACATTTATAAGGGCGAAATGAATGTGTACAATAACGGTGTTGCTCAGTGTGTTAAGGAGGGCGATGTAATCATTTTCCCACCAAACAAGCATTTTAGACATGAATGCTTAAATACAACAGTTAGCTATTTGTGGGCGCATTTTACAGGTAGTGATGTACTAAATATTTTAGACCGCTATGGCATTAAGCTATTTCCTGCAATAAATAAAGCTAATGGCGAAAACAGAATTTCAAATCGCTTTCAAAAGCTTTTTGAGGGCTTTGCTAAAAAAGATAAGTTCAGAGATTACGATCTTTCATCCCTTCTTGACAGATTGCTTATTGAAATAGGACGCGCAATTTCCGTTGAACAGGGCGAAAAACTGCTTTTTGCAAAATCAATAAGATACATAAATGAATACTATTCTACGCAAATAAAGATAACTGACCTTGCCAAAATGGAAAATGTCAGTATGACTACATATAATCTCCATTTCAAAAGACAAATGGGAATGTCCCCGACAAAGTACATTCTTGCCCTTCGTATGCATTCCGCCAAGGAACTTTTAGAATCAAGTAAGCTTTCAGTAAGAGATATAGGCGCTATGTGTGGCTATGAGGATTTTAACTTTTTTACTAAGACCTTTAAAGGCTTCACAGGCTTATCTCCCTTAGCTTACAGAAAAAGCTTAAAATCATAATACAAAATCTTGTATAATTTGCACAATCAAATTCTGAAAACTATTAGAAATTTGTTGATTGTGTGAAAAAATCTGTTCAAAAATGAAAATTGTGTGAACGAAGCTTGAAAAATCCATTCACAATGTGAAATTCTCAAAAATCTGTGATATTATGAAAACAGAAAGAGGAAAGGAGATTTCAAAAATGAAAAAGATTATACTTATTTTTGTAGCAATAATTTCTTTAGCGCTACTGTCATCTTGTATTAAAATCTATATGCCTGAAAATCCGTCAGACAGTAGTAACACACAGGTTGACACCGACACACAGGTAGATATCAAGGATGATGACAAGACTCAAAACAACGAGCTTGAAATTACCCGCATATCTGCAAATAAAAATGTATATCAGTCATACAATTTAGGCAAATATTACGGGAGCGGCTTTAATACTGAATTGCCTACGCCGTTAGGAAAAGCAGAATACGAAATCATCCAAACCTACGAGGAGCTGAAAAAAGATACTGACTACGGCTCACAGGTTGACAAAGCGCTATTTGAGGAAAATTACATTTTAGCCGTTAGATTTCCTCATAGTGCCGATAAAAAGGGCTTAATCGGCTTTAAGGACCTTCGTAAAGGTACGGCGGGCTGCTTCGTAACATTAGTATGTAACGGCACATCAGTTTCCCAAAATGAATACTTTTATTACCAAGTGCCAAAAGATGAGCTTCTTAATTGGGAAAGCTCAGGCGCTATTGAATTAAGGAAAGAGCAGGTAAGCTATGTTAATTCAATCCAAATAGAAGCATCAACTAAGCTTATGGATAAAGACGGCGATATACTTCTTCTTTCAAGCCACGAGCTAATGGATTTTATTAATGTAAATAACCTTTCAGTAAAAATTACAAATCCATCTGCCCCATACTATATTGTATGCTATTCAAGAAGGCTTTTTGATAAAGCTCCATCATTCTTAGAGCCAACTATAAGTGAAAGCACAATTAAGCTTACAAGAGATTACAGCGTAGCATATCACAAAACAGAAAGCGCATATCTTGATTTAATTCCACTTAATATAGACGATATATCTACAATAAATAAAATAGAAATGACCTCTGAATTAATTGGAAGCAGCGAATATTTCAAGCTTGATTATCAAGTAGATAACACATTAAAAACGCCTTATGATATTGTAGATTTCTATAAATCCTTCCACGGCGGAGTTTATTATGGCGCCGAGCTTAAAAATCAGCAAAGCTCATCCTATACCGTAATAGAAAGCTACCGTGAGCTTTTAGATAAAGCAGAATTTTATGTAGATGAGGAAATCTTTAAGGATAACTATGTTCTTGTCCTTAAATTAGTAGGCGCAGAGCGTAACCGACTTGGCTTTGCTAACGCACATATAGGTCTTATAGATGCTATGGAAGGCGCTCTTAGCGGATATGTTGATATTGATTTGTATGTAACTCCTCTTTACGAATCTATCATAAACGGAAGCTCTAACAGTCTTTCCGATAAGGAAGAAATTCTTGATGAGCCAAGCGAATATATTCCAAGAGTAGAATATGAATATATTATTGTACCAAAATCAGATTTAAGAAGCGTTGCAAAAACAGGCACTCTGAATATAAATACCAAGGATACCTTTAAAAGCACGGTTCAGCCAAGCATAACAAAAAAATACTTTAATGCTGACGGCTTTAATATATTGCCCGGTTATACATGGCGCATTACAACAAAGCTTGAAATGGAAGACTTTAATAATAAGTATGGTACTAACTTCATTACAACAAATATCGGTGCAAAGTATAATAGAGAATACATTATAGTATATTTAGAGGATGAATACGATATTATTCAAACATCATTAAGCGAAAATAATAACAGTATGTATCTTTCGTACCTCATTAGAGGAGCAAAAGAGTTTAACGGTCATAACGGTCAATATACAGGATATTTCCTGCGCATTGAGAGGGACGCCGAGGATGCCTTTAATAGACTAAATATTAAATGCACATTAATTGCCTCAGTTGGCACACAGAAATCATATAGTGTGGAAAAGGAAATAAAGCCTTATGACCATTATGAAATGAAAATAAGCTATGCTGATGAAATTGACTTTAAATATCTTGTTTTAACCGATTACACTCAATTTGAGGAGCTTTTTAACGAGTACAGCGAATATGAATACGATATTATCGCCCCTGATAAGGTATTTGCTCCGTCAACCTTTGAAAATAACTGTGTAGTTGTTTTCCCGGGATATTATGATGACATAAATACCTATTACAATGCAAGAATAGGTGGAAACGGAGCTCTTTATCTCTATGCATATGAGAATATAGGTTATCTTGAAGAGATACAATATAAAATGCTTACATTTATTTCCATTCCAAAGGATGATTTATCCAAGCCAATAAACGGAATAAAAATTCAATACACCAAGGAGCCTGTATTTAATGGCGTATTTGAGCATGTAACTGTGTCATCTACAAATTCAGCCGATGTAAAGTTAGAGCAAAAATTTGTCTTAATTAATTCAGAAAATCAGCTGAATGAAATCCTTCCGAATTTTAAGGACTACAAAAAGCTTCAAAATGTCGATTTTGAAAATAACTTCATTTTAGCATTTAACAGAGGCTATTTTACAAATGTAGGATATCTGTACGGCGATTTTGTGAACTTTAAAACCGATGCAAACGGTAATGCCTATATCACCTTTATGCAGGAAAATCAAAAGTGGATTAACACAGGCATTCGCAACTATACTCTTGATTTAGTTATTATCCCAAGAGAATATTTAAAGCACGAAATCAGTTATTTGTATTATCACAGCGCGCTCTATTCAGCTCCATTTGAAAAATCTGAGCTTGACCGTCTTGAAAATTTTCTTGATTATCCCGATATATTATATCCCGAAATTCCGGAAAGCTTAGAGTGAAAAGGATAACGAAAGGAGAATAAAAATGTTAAGGTTTAAAAATTATATTTTAATTCTCATATCCGTAATTTTAATTTTTGCACTTGCATCCTGTTCAAATAATGCAAGCGCCGACACAGACAGTGAGAATATCCCGAGCGATACCGATACAAGCACCTCACTGCCTGATAAGCTTAAAATTTCCTATGAATCAGAAAGACTTGATATATATCCCTCATATAAATTAGGCGAATATTTCGGCAACGGCTTTAAAAAAGAAATCACCTGTGATTTAGTGGGGCATGCCCAATACGAAATTATGCAGGATTACGAGGAAACCGCCGAAAGCACAACCTATGGCGCGGATATAGATGAAAAGCTATTTGAAACCCACTATATTTTAGCATTAAGATTTTTATATAGCCCCGATAACATAGGGCTTATAGGAATAAATAGCTTTAATAAGGGAGAAGCGCGTATAATCGCCAATGCATTATATAGCGCAAACGGAAACTTAGATGAAGAGGATTACTATTATTACTATATTGCCGTTCCAATCAAGGACCTTGAAAATTGGAGTGATGAGGGTGAAATAGAAATAAGAAAAAGCAGTATTGATTATATCGGCACTAACACTGTTGTGTTAGATTATACCTATGAGGATGCAAACGGATATACTCGGCTTTTAACAAAAAATCAGCTTGAAAATTATATAGAAGAAAATAATATACCTATCCGCATTGAAGCTATTGGCAAAACCGATAATTATATTATTCATATATCCAAGGGACGATTTAATTATAAGCCGTCTGTTATGAAGCCGACTTATGAAAACGGCGAAATTAAGCTGACAGTAGATTACAGTATCTCTTATCATAAGGCAGAAAAATCATACCTGAGCATTATTGCTCTTAACAATAACCTTATACCCAAAATTGATGATGTAAAAAATATCACAGTAACGCTTCGCGAAATAAAATCTGGCGTTTTGTCATAAAGTTTATATATAATTTCAGCTAAAAATTTAGTAGATAAATAACTGTCGTGTACCAAAAAAGGGTCATATGTATTGAGATTTTGCATCATTGCAGATAGAGAAGTAGCTGTACCGCTGATTGCAATATATTCGTCACATTTAAGTTTTTCGTACTCTGTAACTTTTTTGCGTAAAAATTCACGCATGGCACAAACGTCATTGCCAAATTTATCTTTAATTCTTACGACACCGTATGGCAGGCTTTTTGAATAATAAATATTTCCGTCTTTTCCCGCGGCAATTTCGCTACTTGCGCCACCAACGTCAATAATTCCTTTGTTGCCGGTATTACCGCAAGC
>JAFQAM010000198.1 GCA_017416885.1 Clostridia bacterium
GCTGGCGGCTATCGGCTGACGGCTACGCGATTCGCTTCATCGTCTTGCGTAAAATTGTAAGACCGTACTCCTGCTCTATGTAACGAATGTGTGACGGAAGCTTGTCGATTACCTTTAAGATTGATTTGTTTCTGTTTGCCTGTGAACAGTCAAGCGCCTTGTCAAGTGACATACCGCCTTTAAAAAGATTGTAAAGCTCATTACTGAAGGTTTGTGAAAACAAATAGTGATTCTCTGTCTTTGTTTCAAGGTAAAATTCAAGTCTTGAATTAAGACCTTTGTTCTGTGATTCTTTGCAAAATACTCTTGTCATTTGTTTGCCTCCTGATTTTACATTCTGTTGTTTTTTTGATGATTTTTGTTCTGCGATACCGCACGGGATATCATTAGAACCGTTACACTCTATAATATTATATTATATTATATAGGAGAAAGCGCGTCTGTAAAAAAATTGTCATTTTTTGTAGTGACTTCTAAAATGCGGTAATGTCAGCGTTAAATCAAGCTTGCCTTATTGCTATACAAAATAAAAAAGACCTAAACGAAAGCCGTTTAAGTCTTTAATTGATTATGTTTTAATATTTAATTGCCACGGCAAGGAATAAAACTCCAAGGCTGAGGGCGAGTAAAATTAATTGAAGCTTCCAGGTCCATTTAACCCACTTGGAGTACGGAACATTCGCCATTGAAAGTCCGATTAAAAGCACGGGATTGGTGGGCAATATCACATCGGTAAAGCCGTCTGCCATACAGTACGCTAAAATCACAAGCGACGGGGACAAGCCAAGAGCCGTGGTTATTGGCATTACTATTGGCATTACCAAAAAGATTTTAGCAGAGGCTGAGCCTATGAATATCTGAAGCACTAAAATCAACGCGTAAATTAAAATTACCGCAATAAAGGGATTTTTGCCGTCTAAAATATTGATAGCATAATTCATTATAGTATCAATTGTGCCGCTTTCGGTCATTATCAGCTTTACAGATGAAGCAAAGCCAATCATAATAACCGCGGGTATCATAGAAGCTGCTCCTTTTAAAATATGAGCAAAAACCGATTCTTTGATGCTTGGCTGTTTCGAGTGCGTTTCAGATTTTAATGAATTAAAATCGTTTTGCATAATAGCCATAGAAACTATACTCAATCCGAAAATTGCAAGAATCAAATATACAATTCCGCTACCTGTTGAAGCGCGATTATGTTGACTAAATTCTTGTTTAACTTTTTCTCCTCTTGTATACCACCAATATATAGAGTAAAACGGTACAAAAATTAAGCATAACATTTCTCCTGTACAGTTCTTAGTATTCTTTTGTATTGAACGAGTGTTTTTTACAAGCAAATACATCCAATATATTCCGTATATTCCAAATGTTATTATTGATATTATTATACATTCGCCTGTGCTTCTTTTGTTCTTTGAAACTATTAAACCACACACGATACCAGTAATCAAAAAGCTTAATGCCAAAATCGGAATAGCATAATCGGATATGGCGCGAATAAATGCAATTAAAAGTAGCACAGCGATTTGAATAATAAAGAATACGGAATATACTCTGAATTTTCTTTCGGTGTCCTTATCATTTTCCTGTGCTTCAAAATTAAAGCTTTGCTTTTTTGATAAGTCAACCTGGTAGCTCAGTGAGCTTTCGGGCTTTTTCTTGATTTTTCTTGCGTGAAGCAATAAAAATGCGCATAGCGTTAAGTATGTTAAAACGAAAAATACTATTCTTAACCAAACGCCTCTTGATGTCGGAATGCCTGCAATTTGTGAGGCAAGCCCCACTGAAAACGGATTTGTAATTGCAGA
This sequence comes from Clostridia bacterium, assembly GCA_017416885.1. GTDB lineage: Bacteria > Bacillota > Clostridia > Oscillospirales > CAG-272 > RGIG2000. Next base: position 1,815 of record JAFQAM010000198.1, read on the forward strand.
GGCAAAGCCAAAGCAGGAAGCCATTAAGCACGCGCCAAGTCCCATCATAGTATCCATTCCCATTGAAAGCATAAATAAAACTACGATAGGGATTAATGTGGCAAGCTCCTCAAACATACCGAAAAAGCTGCCAAACAGCATAAACACAAGCACGCATACCATAATAACCGCTTCATTTTTACCGTGAAGCCTGCTGATAATTTTGCTAATAAAGATTTTTATTCCGCCTGTTTTATCAAGCAGATTAAATATACCGCTCATAATAAGCAAAAACACGCTTATCATTATAATTGTTACTGCATCCTCAGACACAAAAACACGCGCAGGGGCGGTTAAAATTCGCCAGATTGCAATTCCCTCAACCTGTCCCTCTACATATGTGCCTACGATTATATTGTTATTTTCGTCACGCGAAAACTCTCCCTGCGGTATAACATAGGATAAAGCTCCGCACAGTACAATAACCGCGCTTAGTACGATTAAAACCGTAATAAAGGATTTTGTTTCAATATTTGAAAATGATTTTTGTTTTTCTTTTGTATTTTTCATAATCTTACGCTTTTACTAAGCTTTCCTGATGTAATGAATCGTAAAGTAATTTTGATGTGATATACCATTCAACGGCGCTTCTTTTTTCCTCGGGGATGAAATAGTAAAGCTCACTGCCGTAGTACGCCTCAAAATCCTCACCTGCGCCGAATAGCAATCTATATACCTTGCTGAGTGGGAACTGAATTTCAAATTCGCAGCCGTCCTTGGTGCCCGTGTAGGTTAAGCCGTCCTTATTAAGCACGCAAACGCCCTCTCCGCCGTGCCGTAAAAGCGTGCTTCCGTCAAGTGAGGGCAGCTTTAATTCTACCTTAGAGGTTAATTTATAGTCACCGCTTTGCATAAGCGATTCATTTATGTCGCCGTTAATTTTGTTGCATTGATATCTGTACCAATCCGCAAAGGTTTTAAAGTATGGATTGTCTAAAAATTCGTATCTGTCGTTAAGCGTAAGTGACAGGTCGCATTTTTCACAGTAAACTCTTCTCTTTTTAGTGCGTATTGAATGTATCGCTCCGCATTTCGGACATCTTACAAGGATATTTTCAAGCCCCTCTGCAAGTGTTTTTGACTTATAACGAAGCTCGGGATGAGATTTCAGCCAATCGAAATCGTTATAGTACATTTCCCTCTCGATAATTTCCTTCATTTCAGTAACGGATAGAGAGTCAATCTGCTCCTTGGAAAGAAGCAGGTCAATTTCCGCCTCGATATAGGAATTACGCCTTAAGCCGTTTCCCCATTTTGGCGAAGCGAAATAATCGCCTCTTAGCTTAATTATGTAAATCGGCACATCAGCCTTTTTCAAGAATGAATATGTGCCCTCCTGAATATCCTCAAACTGTCCTGCGGTTGACAGCCTTGCCTCAGGCATCATTGCAAGCACATCGCCGTTTTTTAATACTCTTAAGCAGTTTTTAGCGCTATCAAGATCCGAGGTAAACATACTCTTTGGGAAGCAACCGCCCTTGCGCATAATTTTTGCGTAAAGCTTTTTATAGAAATACAGTCTTGCAACTATAAAGTTAGGTCTTTTCTTGCGAATAAGCGTTCCTGCATACACAAAGTCTAAAAATGAGCCGTGATTACAAAGCACAATCGACGGATTTTCAATTTCTCCGACCTTATTTGTGTATTTTACCTTAACGCCCTTAAAGAATAAAGCTATTTTTGAAATAATATAGGCTGTATCAATAACAAAGGGCGAGCATTTTTGTACAACCGTTTTTGACGAATATTTTGTGTCTAAATACTTATTGATTTTTGAAAATATGGTTTCTCTTTTCAGCATAAGCACAGTTAAAAGAGTTACTAAAACCAAGCAAACCGCAATTGAAATAAACCAGCTTACCTCAATAGCAATATGACCGAGTCCAACGCCTATGCATATAGACGGTATTGCTCCCAATACTGTAACGGTCATATATCTTGGCAGCTTCATTTTTACGCTTGCGGCAAGAAAGCAAATCATACCGTAGGGTATTGCAGGCAAGAAATAAAGCGCAAAAATAATCGCAACGATTTTTTTGGAGCTTGCGGTTTTGTCAAAATCAAGATGTATATTTTTAACAAAATAATCGTGGATTTTTTCGCCGTAAATTTTGTACATTATAAATATGAACAGATTTCCTAAAATAACGCCAACGGTACAGCATAAAATGCCGATAGGAAATCCGAATGCAATTCCCGCAATAACCTGTACAGGCTCAGCGGGTAAAAAGGGAAGCGTTACCTGAAGCATAGAAAGAATCGCTATTGTAATATATCCCTTGATGCCGAAATCTCCGAGCTTTTCCTGTAATTCCTCATTTGTATGCTTCTCGGCAAAGATGCTCTTTAATAGGATAAAATTATCTCCCGAAAAGAGAAAAATCGCCAACAGAATAAACAAAACAAGCACGCCAAGCAAAATAAGCAGCTTGTTTCTTCTAAGCTTATTTATCATAATATTCTCACTAATTCTTATTTAAGGCGCAAAATTACATCTGCGCTATTTGTTATTATATCATAAATTGCCCAATATATCAAGTATGTTTTTAGTTACCGTTCCTTACCATTCGGTTTTAGGTTAAATGTGAACTTATTTTATACTATATAAAAAATTATTGACATATTATACTAAAAATGATATTATATAATTGATTAAATATAATTTATCAAATATTTGTGAGGTAATTATGAGAAAAATCGCTTTATTAATTTTAGCAATTACTTGCGTTTTAGTATCTGTTTTGTTGGTTGCCTGCGGCGACACATCAGATCCGACACAGACAAGATGCAAGCATGAATTCAAGGCTCCCGTGGTTTTAAAGGAGCCAAGCTGCGCAGATGACGGATATGAGTTTACAGAATGCCGTCTTTGCAACTACGGTACAGTTAAGGTGCTTTATTCCACAAACGGCGGACATAAGGTAGAAAAAATTCCTGCGGTTGAGCCGCCCCTTTCTTATGAGAGCCTCA
>JAFQAM010000199.1 GCA_017416885.1 Clostridia bacterium
ATTGGATGTTGACGGTAAAGCATATGCATTCACGGCTAAAAGCGGTACAGGCAAATCTACTCACATTAAACTGTGGAAAAAGCTCTTAGGCGATAGAGTAACCGTCGTAAACGGAGATAAGCCTATATTGCGCTTTATTGACGGAGAGCTATACATATACGGCACCCCGTGGTGCGGCAAAGAGGGATGGAACACCAATATGCGCTCAACTCTTAAGGGGCTTTGCTTCCTTGAAAGAGATGAAAATAACTCCATAAAACCTCTTGAAAAGCCTGAGTGCGCTACACGAATAATGCACCAGATTCTTATGCCAACCGATCCGATTGATGCCATTGCAACACTTGAATTGATGGATAGAATGTTAATGAAAACAGATACTTGGCTTTTAGGCTGCAATATGGATATTGAGGCGGCAAAAATCGCTTACGAAAATATGTCAGGAGAAAAAATATGAAAATCAAATCAGGATTTGTTTTAAGAGATGTAGCAGGCAAAACCTTCGTTGTCGCTACAGGCGAGCTTTCAAAAACCTTCAAGGGAATGATTACTCTTAACGAAACAGGTAAATACATTTGGAAGCTTCTTGAAAATGAAATTACCAAGGAAGAAATTGTAGAAAATATGCTTTCGGTATATGAAGGCGTTGATAGAGCAACTATTGAAGCAGATGTAGATAAATTTGTCGCTAAGCTTGCAGGAGATAATATCCTTGAATAATATAGAGCTGAGTATGAGCGAAATTTGGGAGCTTGCCAATGTTGTTATATCAAGCGGAGGAGAGTTCAGACTCTTTCACAAGGGCACAAGTATGATGCCGTTGCTTCGTCAAGGCAAGGACTCCGTCGTATTAGTCGCGCCGAATGACATAAAAAAGAACGATATTCTTTTATTTAAGCGTGCAAACGGACAATTCGTTATGCACAGAGCCATCAAAATCAAAAAGAATGAATATATAATGTGCGGCGATAACCAATATGAGCACGAGCGCGGCATTAAAAAAGAAAACATTTTGGCTAAGGTAAAGGGTATTTACCGCGGCGATGTTTATTTTGAAACAGACAACACCGAGTATCAGAAATATGTAAAAAGAAAGCTTCCTGTAAGAAGAGCCAAAATTCGATTTTTATATTTCATCGGTATAAACAAAAGAGCATAAAAATTCCTACCTGACATAATCAGGTAGGTTTTTATTTATAGCTTCTTGTATATTGCAAAATTTACCTCAATAGTTGTATTTAGCTCGTTAACATTTTTAAGCTTTTCCTTATCTTCAAGGCTTGTTCTATGGTAGTAAGGTGTCATAGTAAACAAATTATAAATCGTATCATAACCGCTTATTGTAGCATCATATTTTAAATTTTCAACACCTGCAAGCTCAAAGCCATCATATGACGGAAATTTTTCCTCGTTGTCATATACATCACTATATAAAATTTTCTTTAATCCGTCTAAATGCTTGGTGCCTGCAGAAACAACAATCAAACGCCCCTGTGTCGCTAAAACACGCAAAAAGTCCTCGTTTGCAACAGGCGCAAACAGATTTATATCTATATCGGCGCACCCGTCATCAACGGGCATTTCAAAAATGCTTGAAACAGAGTATAAAACATTGCTTTTATCCATACGCCTCGCGCTTTTTGCACCGTGCTCGCAACCGAATTTAGACATATCAAAGCCTATTACCGATGAAACACCGAATTTATCCGCAACACCCTCAGTATAATATCCTTCGCCGCAGCCTGCGTCAATTATAACATCGTTCTTGTACTGTCCGATAATATCGCAAAGCTTATTGCGAATATTTGAATAAGCGCCGCTTAAAAAGAAATTGCTTCGCGCCTTTATCATTTCTTTGGAGTCTCCCGCTTTGGCATTGTTCATTTTACCGGGCTTTAATAAATTTATATATCCGCTTGATGCAATATCAAATGAGTGTCCCTTTTCACATTTTAAGCTATTTTCAAATCTTGAAAAATTACATCCGCATATAGGACATCTTAAAAAATCCTCAAAATTCATTTTTACCTCTAATTAAATTGACATTTTATTTATTATATATTATAATAGAATCGGAGAACAATTTCAAGTGCAAAGGAGAAAATATGGTAAATCTAAATGAAATTTACGAGGTAGTAATAGAAGACACAAACATATTTGCAAACGGAGTCTGCCATATTGATTCCTTTGTGGTTTTTGTGGAAAATGCATTAAAAGGCGAAAAATGCAAAATTCAAATATCAAAGGTGCATCCTCGCTTCGCATATGCTAAATGTAATGAGGTTTTAGAAAGCAACATTAATAGAACCGCGCATGTATGCGATAAATACGAAAAATGCGGCGGTTGCTCATTTTTACATACATCTATAAATTTTGAAAACGAAACAAAAGAAAATTTTGTTAAATCTGTATTTACTAAAAATAAAATTAATGCAATTTTTGAAAAAATCATTTGCCCTGTGTCCGAAAAATATAGAAATAAGATTGTACTTTTCTATAATGGACAATCCTTTGGCTATAATGAAAAATCAACCACAAAAATTATAGAGCATACCTCTTGTATTTTAAATAACGAGATTTTTGATAATATAGCTCTTTTTACCGCAAAAGCATTAAAAGGTACACCCCTTCGCGCATTATACCTTCGTAAAAACAGAGACAACACCGAAATTATGGTTTGCCCAATATTCTATACACAAACAAGCATTTTAGAATATGTAAGCCTGCTTTTAAAGGAATTTCCTAATGTAAAAACAGTATTAACCGCGAGCATAAAGGATAAGGATTTTGCAACAGAAAAGCTAACCTTTAAAACAGTATATGGCGACGGATATATCACGGATACACTTTGTGGCTTATCCTTTAAAATATCTCCAAAATCCTTTTATCAAGTCAACCCGGACTGCGCCGAATTGCTTTACAAAAAAGCAATTGAGCTTTTAAATCCACAACCAAACGAGCAAATTGCCGACCTGTTTTGCGGCACGGGTACAATGGGAATTATTACAGCTAAACGCACAAATTGTAAGGCTTACGGCATAGAAATTGAACCAAGCGCAGTAAAAGATGCAAGGACTAATGCCAAGCTTAACGGTGTAACTAACATAGAATTTAAAGCCCAGGATGCAAGCAAATTTGATAAACAAATTGACTCTTGCATAATTGACCCACCGCGCAAGGGCTGCTCAAAACTTATGCTTGATACCTTGCTTCGCTTAAAGCCTAAAAGAATCGTCTATGTCTCTTGCAATCCCGACACGATGTGTAATGACCTGAAGGCTTTACTTAACGACTACGCAATTTCATCACCTGTTTATACATATAACCAATTTCCACGAACATCTCACACCGAAAGCATTGTAATGCTAACACTAAAATAAATATGAACTACACTATAAGAGAAATTCAACAAAAAGATAATAGACAAGTAGAAAATGTAATTCGTGCTTGCCTTATAGAATTTGGCGCTAACCACGAAGGCACCGCTTGGGCAGACCCCGACCTTTGCAGATTTTTCGAAATCTATAATACAGTCGGCAATAAATATTGGATAATTGAAGATGAAAACGGAACAATCTTAGGCGGAGTAGGCATCGGCAATCTTGAAGGCACCGACAAAATATGCGAGCTTCAAAAAATGTATTGCCTACCCGAAATCCGCGGCACAGGACTATCCCATAAGCTAATGGATATAGCATTAAACTATGCCAAGCAATACTACAAAAAATGCTACCTTGAAACACTACCAAATATGATAGCAGCTCAAAAATTCTACGAAAAACACGGCTTTATCCGCATCTACGAGCCCGTTATCAAAACAGAGCATTTTGCTTGCGATGTTTTATACATAAAAGACTTATACAAGGAGAAATAACAAAATGAAAGAGAATAATTTTGAAAGAAACTTACCAAGTGGCTATCGCGTAGCAAAAGTGATAGATGAAAAGAAAGTTGATTTCCTTTCGGTTATTATAGCGTGTTTTATATGCGTGGTTCTTCTATTTATCGGCTTTATACCGCTAATGATTAATGACGACTTATTATCAAACCTTAATTTGTTTGTCTTGATATATGGAATTTTATGGGCATTTATCTATTCGTTGCTGCACGAACTTATACACGGTATAGCTTGTAAAATTAAAACGGGGGAAAGATTTGTTTATAAAATAGATTTAAGTGGAGTATATTGTACCACACCAAAAATACTCATATATAGAAAAAGCGCACTCTTTGTGTTATTATCTCCAATAGTGTTTTTTACTGTAATATTAATACCAACTCTTGTAGCTTTGTATTTTATTGATTCATTTTCTTATGCAGTTGCAGTAATTGTCTTTACTGTTCATATAATTGGAAGCCTACACGATTTATATGTGTCAAAGTTACTTACTGATAAACACAAAGATGAAATGACTCTTGTAAACTTTAAAGATTCAAAAAGAACAATTTTAGTATTCGATGAATCACTTAAAGATGAAGAGGATGAAAACACAATGGATTTTTCAAAAGAATTTAACGGAAAAAAAGAAACAGAGATTGATAAAGAAAAGAAAGCGAGAAATACAAAAGTGTCATCTGTTTTGTGCATCGTTATATTTTCTATAAGCTTTTTGATTCATTTATACTTAACTGCATTTAGTGGAGGATTTCTATATAGTCATAAATCTATCGAATTTTATGAAATGATGAGCTTTTATATTTGCATCATAAGCGCTATTGCAATCATAATAACATCTTGTACAATGAAAAAATATTATAACCTTAAAATAGTAGCAATAGTTTTGGCGATCGTTTCTGCAATTCCGCTATCGTTTCTATCCGTCATTCAAACATCTCTTTGCATAAAATCTTATACTACAGATGTAAATAACTACGGCGTTTATGATTATCCTGAATATATGGCCGATGATTATTTCCCTGAGAAAATAACAGATAGTATGACACCTATATGTTACTCATATTATTTAGATGGCTTTTTTGATGTAGTTTATGAATTGTATCTTGAAGTACAAATGACAGAAACAGAATATGAAAAATACAAATCACAATATGAAAACGAATTAAAAGATTTCTTTTTTGCATCCGAATACTCTGAGTATGTTATTTCTGATGAAACCAGTATGTACACAACATATAGTTTTGAAGAAAACTATATGGATAGTCCCGACATAAGAAAGATTTTATTTAATGATAAAGATGACACAGTAATATTTATATCAATATATGGCTTAGATCCATTCTATTACGAAAATTCATACTACTTCAAACGATTTAATTTAGATCCAATGGAATATTCAAACTACTTAAAGGAAAATAAAAATGAAAGCAATTGAATTAATTGAGGAACTTAAAAACGGAGCATTTGAGCTTAGCGGAAGGACCTGTGACACTGTAAAAGCAGGCAATCCCGAAAAGGAAATAGGAAAAGTTGCAGTAGCTATGTTTGCAACTGTTGATATAATAAAGAAGGTGAAAGAATGGGGAGCAGATATGCTTATCGTTCACGAGCCTACATATTATGACCATTTTGAGGAAATGCTCGTAAATCCTGTAACCGAAGCCAAAAAGAAGCTTATAGAAGAAAGCGGAATTGTGCTTTTCAGATATCACGATTTTATGCACCATAGACCAATCGACCAAATCCCCGAGGGCGAAGTACATTATTTAGGATTAAAGGGAAAGCTTGAAAATACACCGTATTCTGCATCATATATGTACCATTTATATGAACCGATAACCGCCCTTGACCTTGCCAAGCTTATGGAAAAAGAACTTGGCATCAAGCATGTAAAAATCGCAGGCGAAAGAAACAAAAAATCAACAAACATCGCATTATGCTTTGGCACTCCCGGCGGAGTTTATGATCTACTCCGTGATGAAAATGTTGAAATAGTCCTAACAGGTGAGATTTGTGAGTGGATGCTTGGAGAATACGCAAGAGACGCAGCATTACTTGGCTATAATAAGTCACTTATTGTTATGGGACATATTGGCTCGGAAAGAGACGGAATGCGATTACTTGCTGAAAAACTATCCAAAAAGCATACATCATTTGAAACAAAATATTTTGAATGTGGAGAAGTATATACATATACAGAGGAATAAAATGAACAGAAAAAATTTATTGAAATTATCATTAATCACATTAATTATCGGCTTACTTGTATTAGCCATAGCATATTTCTTTTTCCATTTTGTAAC
>JAFQAM010000200.1 GCA_017416885.1 Clostridia bacterium
AGCCATTCTTCGTTCTTGCTACACAGAACCCAATTGAGCAAGATGGTACATACCCACTTCCTGAGGCTCAGATGGACCGTTTCATGTTCAAAATTTTAGTTCCAAATCCATCCGCTGAGGAGCTTGGACAAATCGTATCAATGACACAAAAGACAATGGATGAAACAGCTAACGCTGCTTGTAACGGCGAGGAGCTTCTCAGAATGAGAGAGGTTGCTAAGACAATTCCTGTTGCATCTGAGGTTCTTGAATACGCAATGGTAATGGTAGCTTCAACTCACGCAAACAGCGAGGTTGCTACTGAAACAGCTAAGAGATACATCCGTGACGGCGCTTCACCTCGTGCGGCTCAGGCTCTTATCACAGCATCAAAGGTACGCGCTCTTATGAAGGGCAGATACAATGTATCCTATGATGATATCAACACACTTGCAGTTCCTGTTCTTCGTCACAGAATTAAGCTTGGCTTCGAGGCTGTAACATCAAAGATGAACGCAGACGATGTAGTTAGATCAATTATTGCAGAGCTTAACAACCAAAAGGGTGCACAAGCAGTTTTAAATAAGAAGAAATAATAGGCGGTAACAATGAAAAGAAGAATATTAGACGGTGAATTTCTGGACCGTCTTGATGCCGCCGCGCTATGTCTTAAATCTCAAATGACAGGCTATTTCGGAGGAACAAGAAAAGCAAGAACATACGGTAATACCGTTGAATTTGCTGACTTCCGTGAATACTTCCCGGGCGACGATATTAGGCGTATCGACTGGAATGTATTTGCTCGTTTCGAAAAATACTTCATTAAATTATTCACAGATGAAAGACAAATGCAAAATCAGATTTTGATTGACTGCTCAATGTCAATGGCTTGCGGTGAGCCTGAAAAGGCAACTGCAGCATTGAGAATAGCGGCAGCATTTGGATATCTATCAGTTTGCTCAATGGATAGAGTTTCCTATAAGCTACTAAAAGAGGACAGAGCCGAGGAGCTTCCCTTCAATGTAACAAGTAAGGATTCCTTCTACCGCGCAGCTCAAATTCTTGAAAGCACAGAATTTGGCGGAGATACAGACCTTGAAAGATCTGTATTGAACATTGGCAAGCCTGGTTATGATGACGGTCTTACTATTATAATCTCTGACTTTTTTACAGAGAGCAATTGGAAAAAAATGATCGACTTCTTAGTTTACAGAAAAAGAGAGGTTATTATGATTCAGGTATTATCACCTGATGAATTATACCCCGGCTTTGACGGTCGTGTTGATATGCAGGACTCAGAAAGTGCTGATAGAAACATGAAGATGATGGTAACTAAGAAATCAATGCAAGCCTATCAACAGGCGCTTGATGATTACGAAAATGAGCTTATCGACTTCTGCGCATCCAGAGGCGTAACATTCTTTACAGTATCATCAGACGAGCCTATTGAAAAGGTAATCTTTGGAAAGGGCTACGAAGCGGAAGTAATCAAATGAGTTTTTTACAACCTTTAGGATTGCTGGGACTTATTGGAGTACCGATCATTATTATAATTTACATTATAAAATCAAGATTTGTACAAAAACCTGTCGCCAGTACATTTATTTGGAAACGAAGCTTAAAGTACATTAAGCGTAAGATTCCACTAAGCGTAATTTTATCATTATTGCTTATTTTACAAATACTAACGGTTGTAGCAGCCAGCTTTGCAATCGCAAGACCGACTGTCAAGCCGTTTAAGTCTAATGAGGAAATATTAATTTTAGACGCTTCTGCAAGTATGCAGACAACTCTTGAGGGAAAAACAAGATTTGAAATTGCCAAGGAAACGATTTTAGAAAAGGCTGAGTCCATCGGAAGCAATAACAGAATTTCTGTTATTTTAGCAGGCACTAAGGCTGAAACAATCGTTGACAGAAGCGAGGACAAAATTGATATCAGATATCAGCTTGAGGATATCACCTGTACAGACGGCGATGCCGATGTAGAGGGCGCGCTTGAGCTTGCAAGTAGAATTCAGGAGCTCAACGCAGGCGCAACAATCAAGCTTATTACTGACAAGGACTACGAAAATGTAGAGGGACTTGAGGTAATCAATATTGCAAGACCGGGCGAGCACAATGTTTCTATTCTCAGCGTAACTGAAGAGGTTCTCTTAACAGGTGACTATCAGTTTATCGCCGAGGTAGTAAGCTACGGCAGAGGCTCTGAGTGCGCAATGGGTATTTATGTTGACGGCGCATTTATGGGCTCAAAGAATGTAATTTTACCTAACACAAATATGAACGAGGGCGGTACTGTAAGAGTAATCTTTACTCCTAACAGACTTACTGAATCCTCTGAAACACAGGTTGTTGTTCCTATCGACAATGTAAAGGAATATAAAGAGGTTAAGGTTGTTATTGAGGCTAAGGACGGTATCCAAGCCGATAACCAATTCCTACTTTACTCCTTAACAAAGACAACACCGAGAATTTTGTTCGTAAGCAGTAAGTTCAAGACAACTGACGGAACAAATGTTGACCCGACAAAGCCAACATCACTCTCAATCGCGTTAGCTTCAAACGGCTTCGTGGTAAAGGGAGAGGATATGTTCATCAGCTCTGAGGCTGTATTAAATAGCGAAAAAACCTTCAGCGGATATGACCTTTATATCTTTGAGGGCGTTGAACCACCGGAGGGCGAGGATTTTCCAACTGACGGCGCTGTATGGCTATTTAATCCAACAAAGATTCCTGATGTGGTATCAGGCGTTGAAATCCTCTATGACGATGAGCAAGAGGGCGATTTCACAATGATGTTAGCATCACAGTCACAAACAAATACATACACCACCATCACAAACAATCTTGACTGTCAAATCGGTCTTGGCATCTACAAGCCAATGTCCCACCTTGGCAACTTTGAAAAGATTTTCTCCTGTGATAATAACCAGCCGGCTATTATTGCAGGTACATCAGGCGGTGTTCGTATGGTAGTAACTAACTTTGACTTTAACCATTCAGAGTGGCCATATAAGGTTACTGACTATATCATTCTTATGAACAACCTTATGACCTATTCAATTCCTGATGTTTTACCGTCAAGAGACTTTGAAATCGGTCAAACAGTACAATTCAACGCGCCAGCAGGCGCAACACAGTTAACATTCAAGTATGAGGGAATCATCCTTGACGAAACAGAAGACCTTGATATGAAGTTTATTCTTGACAAGGTTGGTGTTTACGAGGTAGAGGTTTTATTTAATGATGAAACAACTGCATCATATAAGCTTCCTACTCATATTCCGAATGGAGAAAGCAATATCGTTATAGTGGGCGAAAATGTAGTAGCAGCTGAAATCCCTGCGGACTCAGTTGTTGAAGCAGAGCCAATTGAAATATTCCCATATTTAATTGCTCTTTTAATTCTCTTGCTTGTAACAGAATGGGGGGTATACCATCGTGACGGAGTTTAATTTTGAGATTGCGCGCCCTTGGTTGCTTCTTATCGTAGTACCTGCGCTTATTTTGGGTATTATTCCATTCTTCAAGCTTCATAAGAAGAGAAGAAAAGCCACCAAGCACATTATTCCATTTATTATACATATGATTCTTATCGTTTTACTAACATCATTAGTATCAGGTATAAGAATTACAGAAACAACAACTGCTCCAACAGATACAAATATCGTGTTCGTAGTGGATGTGTCCAAGAGTAATGAAATTATGAAGGACGATATGAACGAGCTAATGCACGATATTGTTAAAGCATCACGAAACGAGGACGGAAATGTTAAGTTCGGCTTTGTTCCATTTGCCAATGAGGTAATGGAGGATGATGTTAAAAACTTTGGAGAGCTTGATATTGACGCAGCTGACTATATCAAATATAGCAGCGCCGCTGAAATATCAGAATCAAACATTTATGCCGCTTTAAAATATGCGCAGGGAATGTTCACCGACGAAAGACAGAATAAGAGAATAGTTCTTTTATCTGACGGCCGTGAAACAGAGGGCGAGGCTCGTACCGCTGTAAGAGGCATTCTTGATGCAGGCATTAAGCTTGACTGTGCGCACTTTGACCTTACAAACAGTGGTGAGGCTGAAATTCAGCTTGTATCAATCACCACAAACGGTAAGGTTGAGATGGACGGCGAGGTTCTTATCAGTGTTCAAATCAAGAGTACTGATAATGTAAAGGGAACACTTACAATTCATGACGGCGATTTTGAGAAGGAAGAAAAGATTACTCTTGTAAAGGGCGATAACAAATTCCAATTCTCATATATTACAAAAAATGCAGGCATCCACACAGTTTACGCAGAAATTGAGGTAAACAGTGATACTATCGAGCAAAATAACCAATTAAGCTCCTGGTATAAGGTTGACGGCATTAATAAGATTCTTGTAGTTGACGGTGACGGTGAGCAAACACGCCAATTAGGTGAGGTTTTAGCCGATATCGGTCAAGAGCACGAGTATTCTATCACAAGACCGCAGGATTTCCCTGCAACAATGGTTGACTTGCTTGAGTACGACGAGGTTGTTCTTATGAATGTTGATTTCACTAAGATGCCTGTCGGCGCAGATGCATTGCTTAAGAGATATGTTCAGGAAAACGGACGCGGACTTGTAGTTACCTGCGGTAATAACGCATATGACTATTCAAATGATGCATATAGAGAATCACCAATTGAGGATATTCTCCCTGTTGACTTAAAGATTGAGGACGAAAAGGAAACAGTAGCGCTTGTTATCATCGTTGACTTATCATCATCAATGAACAAGGGCATGGGCAACGAGGGACAAACAAGATATGAGGTTGCTCTTGAATCCGCAAAGAAGGCTCTTGACGGTCTTGATGCAGAAAAGGACTATGTAGGCGTTATCGTATTTGACGAATCCGCCACAGTTGCCGTTCCAATGTCACCGCTTAAGGACAATGTAGATGCAATCAAGGATAAGATTGACTACGAATTTGAGCATTTCTATTATCATCACTGGCTCCTTGATGGCGAGGAAACCGACATCAGAGTTAATATGAATGACGATGTAGATAAAATGGTTAAGGAAGGTTATACAAGACCGCACATTCCTCGTGAGGGAACAAGAAACTCACAGGGCGACTACATCAAATCTTACGGTACAAACTACCGTTGGCCAATCAATGAAGCAAGTAATATGATATCAAGCGCAATGCAGGATATCAAGCTTGATATTAAGCAAGTAGTATTTATGTCAGACGGTGAACCTAATGACGCAGGCTCAGGCTATGACGGAATTGTAAGCCTTATGACCAAGGCAGGTATCGTAACCTCAACAGTAGGTATCGGTAGCGACCTTAACACAAATGCTATTAATCAGCTCGAGCTTATTGCTACTAAGGGCCGTGGTGAGCTTGTTATCGTTAAGGATGCTCAGGCGCTTCCTGAAAAGCTTTACGAAATTGCAAACGCAATTAAGGGCGACTACTATAATGTTCGTGATGTAAAGCCTATTATGTATGAAACAAATGACATCCTAAGAGGTGTTACAGACTTTGATACACTCGGCGGCTACTACGGTACAACAATTAAGGACGGCGCAAACCTTGTTCTTTATGTTGATAACCTGAAGCCAATTATCGCTGAGTGGGAGGCAGGACTTGGTAAGGTTACAGTATTTATGAGTAACCTTGGTAATATCTGGACCACAGCAATGTTCGACGACGAGGACGGCTATGCAAATAAACGCCTTGTTAAGAATATCTTACTCGCTTCACTTAATGAGCAGGTTGACTCAACAGGTATTAAGGTAAATAGTGCAAAGCGCGATGGCGAAAAGACAACTATCAGAGTTGAATTGCCAACCAATGTAAGAAAGACAGAGGTTCTTAAGGCTATTGTTAAGGATGTAAACGGAAATGTTGTTTCCGATGACGATATCTTTATCAAGTCAGCTAACAAGAAGTACCGCGCAACAATTTCAACACCTGATCCAACAGGTACATACATTATCGAACTCGTTCTTGTTAATGTAGAGGGCGTTGAGGATGTGCTTTACGATACAACAAACCTTGCAGTAGTTGGTTACTACGAGGACGAATACGACATTTTCAAGGTTGACGGTAAGTCCGTTCTTAATGACCTTGTAAAGGTTGAATCACTTTCTAACAAGCTATTAACAAATTCAGACACATTCTTCGACATCGAAAAGGAAGATATGGTACAATACTTCCACGATGCAGAAACACCGTTTGCAATTGCAGCATTGATACTCTTTATGCTTGCAATCTTCTTCAGAAACTTCACATTCCAGAAAACAAAGGAAAAGAAGGTTATGTCCGACGAAGAGCAGTATGCATCAATGCGTAGTAGCGGTAGATAAAACAAAAACTCCTTGCTTTTGCAAGGAGTTTTTTTGTTTAGCTAAATTCGCTTACGCGAGCTAAATTTGCTGCGCAAGCTAAATTCGGCAAGCCGAGCTAAATTTGCTACGCAAGCTAAATGCGAATTTAATTTAGCTAATGCGAAAGAAATGAGCATTAATTTCGCTATTTTTATAAAAGATTTTCATCATATATAGCCCTAATACCGCCAATAAACTTAGGTCTTACTCTTGCGCAAATAATATTTGCCTCACCTATTTTATTTATAGACAATCTAACAGGCACGGCTACCTTCTTTAAATGCATGCCAATAAGCGTACCGCCAATATCAATGCCGCAGTCAGCCTTAATTTCCTCAACTACACAAGGATTTTTAAAGGAATGATAAGCTTTAGTAGCAAGAGAGCCGCCCGCCTTTTTTTGCGGCACCACATTAACAATATCACAATTTGGTACAGCATCTCTTTCAATAACAATAGCTCTGTTTAAATGCTCACAGCATTGCACCGCCATGTATATTCCACGGCTGCAAAGCACAGAATAAATAGAGTCAAAAATAACCTCAGCAGTATCAAAATCCGAGTTAGTACCGATTTTAGAGCCAACAACCTCACTTGTTGAGCATCCGATTACCATAATATCGCCCTGCTTCAGCTTCGCAATATCGCAAAGCTCATTTATAGCAGCTATACATTGATTTTTTATATCCATAATACACCTCTTACATATCAG
>JAFQAM010000201.1 GCA_017416885.1 Clostridia bacterium
CGGACATTACATCGCCGTCATAGTTTTTACAAGCCAAAATGTAACCGCCCTCTGAACGAATCACTCTCGCTACCGCATCGTCAATTAGTGTATAGAAGTATTCTATACCAAGCTCCTCAAATTTTGCTTTATAATCCTTTTCGTAAATTTCCTGGAAAATAAGCTTGAAGGTTTGGTCATATTGCTTTGAAATTGTATCTTTTGTAGCAAACCATAGGTCTTGCTTAGTGTTTATAGCATAGTTAAAGCAAGAATGAGCAAAGGAATGAATTGAGCTATCCTTGTTATACTGTCCCTGTAAAACACCTGGACATTCAAAATCGTAAATTGTTTTTCTAAATGTCTCGTTGCCGTTTTTATCTGTGAAAACAAGCTCCGCCTTGCCTTCCTCGGGCACGCGGTATTCTGTTGATTTATAAACATCGCCATATGCGTGACGGGCAATTGTAATTGGCTTTTTCCAATTGCGTACAGCAGGCTTAATTGAGTCAATAAGGATTGGCGCTCTGAATACTGTTCCGTCTAAAATTGCGCGGATAGTGCCGTTAGGGCTTTTCCACATTTCTGTAAGGTTGTATTCCTCTACTCTTTGCTTGTTTGGAGTGATTGTAGCGCATTTTACCGCTACGCCGTATTTTTGAGTTGCGTATGCAGAATCAAAGGTAACCTGATCCTTTGTTTTTTCTCTTTCAGGTAAGCCAAGATCGTAATACTCGGTTTTTAGGTCAACGAAGGGATAAAGTAATTCATCCTTGATCATCTTCCAAATTATTCTTGTCATTTCGTCCCCGTCCATTTCAACAAGGGGAGTTGTCATTTTGATTTTTTCCATTTGCTAAGTACCTCATAAATTTTATACAGGTATATTATATACTATTATGGGTATTTTTGCAAGATTAAAATCCGTAAATTTTCATATGCTGATAAGTAATTTGATAACTTCCGCTAAAATAATACCATCCAATCTCGTCATCCTCGGCAATTTTTGTAAGGGGAGCTTTTTCAAAAATAGTATTTTCGTTGTCAATATAGCCAATTGCATCAAAATCAACAATCATATAACCGCCAAAAAGCTGTCTATCTCTTTCCTTAATTATTGATATAGATAAAACCTTTCCTTGACTTTTATGGAATTTCATAAAATTATTCAAGTCTATATTGCATAAGTAGTCGCCATAGGTGAGAAAAAACGGCTCGTCATCACTAAGCATATTGGCTATTTTTAAAAGCTGACCGCCTGTTTTGTTTTTTCTTTCTACTCTAACCTCAATAACCTTGTAATCCTCATATTCGCATTCCTCAATCATTTCTTTTGATGAAGTTCGACATACTATAAAATCCTTAACACCTTGCTTTTTGTAGCTATTTATTATTCCTTTAACTGTGTCCTGTGAGTATTTATCTGCCAAAATAACTGCTTGCATATTTTTACCTCTCAAAGCTTTTTTGAGATAGTATTATCAAGAATATAGCAAATTATTCTAATAAAAAATGCAAAATTGTGTTAACAATTTTGCATTCTTTAAATTATTTCTTTGATTTCTGAAGCTTGTATGCAATAACAAATACACCTACAACAGCTATTAACAATACCACTGCGGTTACTACTATAATAACTATCATTTTATTTTTAGGCTCGTTGTTTGTTCCTGTATTAACATCGGTGCTTGTATCTGTATTGGTATCAGTGCTTGTATCAATACTTGTATCGGTATTAGTATCAATGTTACTGTCTGACGCTGTATCGGAGTCCTTTGGCACCTCGGGATAAA
>JAFQAM010000202.1 GCA_017416885.1 Clostridia bacterium
AGCTAAATTCACTTGTAGGGTACGGGTTTTCCGTACCGCTGTAACGGGAGGGACGACCCCTCCCCTACAATAGCAAATTTAATTTAGCTATGTTGCTTGCAACATAATTTAGCTACGAAACGAAGTTGAGTAATTTAGCTACGAAGCATAGCGAAGTAATTTCGCTTAAATAGGGGATAGGGGATAGAGGACAAAATGCAAAGCAAAGCTTCACTGTTTGCAACTTCACCAATACCACAATAGCCATTCACCGTTTACCTTAACCGCTATAAAACGACCTTATTTTATATATAATATTTTATTTTACTAAAGTATATCACTTTAATATAGCTATGTCAAGTGGTTTTTGTTGGATAGCAACTATATAAAATGATATATACCAAACAAAAAAGAGCAGGAAATCTGCTCTTTTGGTTTATATTTTTTGTGCAAGTGTAATCTCTTGCCAAAAGTCGTTGCCTTCTGATGGATTAGGCATATTAACGGTAACCTTGACGATTGAATTACCGTCTGTAAAGAAGCAAGCAGCCTCATCACCAAATGAACCGATGCCAATCAACTTTGTTGTGCCATCCTCGTATGTAACGGTTACCTCAATAGTGGCAGAGCCTCTGCCCTTAACATAAATCATATCAACCGCTGTTGGATTTGCAAGCTCAAGAGTCACAGTGACGCTTGAATTGCCCTTACCGGCTATTAGGCTACTGTTGTCAGGCTCATACATTCCGTTGATGAGAGAGGAAACGCCGTTTCCGTTCCACACATCACCTTCAACCTTTGGATAATTGCCTGCACCAAGAGCCCATACGGTTACATCCTTAAAGCTTTCTACCTCTGTCTTTTTACACTCATAGCAAGAACGGGAGCGCTTCATGTATTTCGTGAAGCTAAATTAAATTTGCTATTTTTAGCTCGCGTAGCGAATTTAGCTCGGTTTGCCGAATTTAGCTCCGCAAGGTATTTAGCTTGCGCTCGCGCAAATTTAGCTGTCAAAATACCTGAGGTATTTTGACTATTGCCACCTCTTGCCAATAGCCGTCAAGGTAGCCGCCGTTATCCATTTGGATGCTTATTTTTGTGATTTTTTTGTTAATGTCAAATTTTGTGGCGGTATCACCGAATGCGCCCATACCTACCATGGTATATTCGCGCTCGCCCTCGTAGAGTACAAACAGGTTATAGGTATAGCCTCCCTTTCCCTTAATTTGAATAAGGTCAACATATGTTGCTTCTGTTAATTCAATATTGACAGCTACGCTTCCGCCTCTGCCACAGAATGTGCCGCCTGTTTCGTCCCAATTACCGTTAAAAAGGCAATTTACATTTTCAGCGCCAAGAACTGCGCCCTCAATTGAGGTGTCCTTGATTTTTGATGATAGATTTTCATAATCGTATTTGATTGTTGATTTACAGCTCAGACAGTATCCGCTTTGTGACATTAAGTCATAATCCCATTGACTTATATCGTGGCCTAAAGGTCCCCTGCCGTTTTTTTGCTCGCTTATGCCACAGCTTAAGCAGGAGCGCACATCAATTTGTTGCTTTGTACAGGTAGCCTCTTGCTCCTCTCGCCAAACGGACCAGGAATGACCTTGGGCTGCTGTACCGTCTTGATATTCTGTTAAGCCACATTCTGTGCAGATGTGGTATAAAACCTGAGCCTTATCGCATGTGGCGGGAGTAAATTCTGTCCATAATGAAAATATGTGATTGCAAGCTCCGTCAGTGTCCGTGCCTGGCTGTGAGGCTTCATTTTTCCATTTTGGAACTAAAATCATATCAGATGTAACGGTATAATCCTTGGTGATTTGATTTTTCATATTAATATCATCGCTGTCATACCAACCTAAAAATACTGAATTACCGTTGGTTGGAACAGGTAATGCGCCGATAGCATCACCGTAATGTACCTTGCGCTCTGTTTCGCTGACTGTACCGTCGGTTACATTAAATTTAATGGTTTTGGAAAAGCCCTCCCATTTTGCGGTAAGCGTAATATTGCTTGTCACTGTGTCGGTATTGAAGCTCCATTGAGTGTCGCCATTAAACCAACCTATAAATGAATAATTAGGTCTTGATACCATAGGCGCGGTAATTTTTTCGCCGTGTAAAGCGGATTTTTTAGTGTCACCGCTTCCGCCGTTTGCATCAAATGAAACGGTATATTTATTCTTTTCCCATTTTGCGGTAAGAACCATATTATTCTGTACCTTGTCGGCAAGGAATGACCATTCGGAATTGTTATAGTGCCATCCCTTAAAGGTGTAGCCTTCCTTGGTAGGCGCTTCGGGCTTAATTACATAGCCGTTCTTTTCGATAATTTGCGATTCTACATATGTGCCGTCCTTTGAATCAAAGGTTACTGCATATTCTCTTGAAAGACAAGAAAACAGAGTAAAAAGCGTTGATAAAATAAGAAGCGCAATAATTAGTTGTTTTTTCATAAAATCTCCTTTTCTCTCATTGTGAGTATCAAATGAGTAGTGGCTTTTCGCCGTACATTCAGCATTAATGCACTCTCATAGTAGCACACAGAGGTTAGAAAATCAACTAACCTCAGGTTTACATTTGAAAAAATCAGGTTTACATTTGTCAACCTTAGGTTAGCAGGAATGGAATAGGATATAGGATATAGGATATAGGGGATAGGGGTATATCTCATTTTGCGTAGCAAAATATATCGAAATTCGCCTTGGCGAATTATATCGAAGCCGTAGGCTATATCGAATTTGCGTAGCAAATATATCGAAATGTAGGGGATGGCGTCCTCGACATCCCGCGATGCCCATTGGAAATAAGCTAAATTACTCAACTTCGCTTCGTAGCTAAATTAACACTCACATTCGTTCGTGTTAGCTAAATTTCACTTCGTGAAGCTAAATTAAATTTGCTATTGTAGGGG
>JAFQAM010000203.1 GCA_017416885.1 Clostridia bacterium
AGGATGCTATGATAAAGGTTACCGTCGGTACACAGAAGAAAGCAAAGAAAATGAGCGAGAGGGAAAAGAGAAACACAGCGGTACACGAGGCAGGCCACGCAATCCTTGCCCATGTGCTTGAAACTCAGGATCCCGTTCGTCAAATTTCAATCATTCCAAGCGGCAGAGCATTAGGCTATACATTAACACCGCCAACCGAGGATAAATATAGCGAATCTAAAAAAGAAATGGAAGAAAGAATTGCTATGATGCTTGGCGGAAGAGTAGCTGAGCAAATAGTATTCAATGACTATACAGGCGGAGCATCTAACGATATTATGCGCGCAACTGAAACCGCAAGAAAAATGGTTACAGTTTACGGTATGAGCGAGGAGCTTGGCACAATCCACTTTGGCTCAAACCACGGAAGCGACGAGGTATTCCTCGGCAGAGACTTCGGCTCAACACCGAATTATTCCGAATCCACCGCAGCTAAAATTGATGCAGAAATTAAGAAAATCATCAATAATGCATATAATCTTGCTTATACTACTATTGAAAAATATAGAGATAAGTTAGACTTTGTAACCGAATTCCTTCTGAAATATGAAATTATGGACGACGAGCAATTTGCTCTTGCTATGACTGAGGGCGTAACAATGGAGCAGGTTGAAAATCTTGTTACCGAAAAGAAGCGCAGAAGCGAAGAGGAAAACAGAAGAAGAAAAGAAAAGCTTGAAGAGGAAAAGAAAAAATCCCTTGAGGAGCGCCGTCGTCTTGAAAGAGAGCTTGGAATCCTTGATGATGACGATGACAGCGATGTTCAGCTCATAGAGGAAGCATCTGAGAGTGACTCAGAAAGCGACAATTCAATCGAAATCGAAAGCGACTCGCAGGAGCAGAGCATAGATACAGAATCAGTAAATGACGATGCATCAAGCGAGGACGACAACGATACTGTAAAATAAAAAACTCAAAGCCGCAGATATCTGCGGTTTTGTTGTTTTTTGCATACAATTTTCTATTATTATATAAATGTAGAAAAATAATTGACTAACGAATAGTCAAAATGCACAAATCGACAAGAGCTTAATTGTGCAAATAACCAAAAAATAAACAAATCTCTTGACTTTATGAAAATAATATAATATAATATGCTTGTAACAAATTCTCAATAAAAAGGAGTAGAATATGAAAAAAAGAGTATTGTTATTAGTACTTGCTGTATTAGCAGTTATGTTTGCTCTCGTATCATGCGGACATGAGCATGATTTCAAGCAAACAGAGGTTATCACAGCACCAACTTGCGACGCTGCAGGTAAGGCAAAATTTGTTTGTGACTGTGGCGAATCAGAGGAAAGAGAAGTAGCAGCAATAGGTCATACATTTGGTGAACCTATCGTTCAGGCTCCAACATGTCGTCACGACGGCTATACATACAAGGTTTGTTCTGTATGTAATGCTGAGAGTGAGCACACAGATGTTATAAAGTCTGATGCTAAGTATCATGATTTCAGCGAAGAAAGAATGACCACACCCGTTGATTGCGGTAAGCAACAAAACGGTATTAAGGAAACAGTTTGTTCAGCTTGTGGCGAGCCTGATCCTAACGGTAAGAAGGAGCTTGTAAAATGGGCTCACGATTATGAGGAAACAAAGGTAGAGCCAACATGTAGCGCTCCTGGTTCAATCTCATTAGTATGTAAGAGCTGTAACGCGCCTGGTCAGACAACAATTCTTGACCAGCTTCCACACACAGAGGAAAAGACAGGCTCATCTCCTGCAACATGTGATACAGCAGGCTGTGACAACTACAGATGTACAGTTTGTGGCGAAACATGGTCAGAAGAAACATCACCTGCAACAGGACATAACTGGTCAGAGGAAATTTCTTGGAACCAACCAACATGTACACTTCCTGGCTATGACTACTATGCATGCTTAAACGAAGGCTGTACATCACAGGATATCCAACCTGGCCAACACGGTGAGGCTCTTGGACACCAAATTGACTATGCAGATGCAGAATACACAATCGTAGTTGAGCCAACTTGTATTACAGACGGTTCAAATACACCAATCTGTAAGAGATGTAACGAAACACTTGACACAGAGGTTGACCTTGACAACCAAAGCTATGTAAGAGTTCTTCCGGCAACAGGCGTTCACTATGTAACTGATGAAAAGATCAGCGCTAAGGATGCTACATGTCACGAGGCAGCTTATGAGGAATTCAAGTGTACAACAGATGCTAACTGTACAGAAACAGAAAAGAGATATAGCGGCGAAAAGCTTGAGCATAACTTTGTTTATGTTAAGACAGTTGCTCCACTTTGCTATGCGCCCGGTTATGACCTTTATGTATGTTCACTTTGTGAAACAGATAATACAGAATCAAGCACATGTGAGCTTGGTTGCGTAGAGCACAGAAACGAAAAGGTTGTTCCACACCAGAAGACAACTCTTAAGTCAGAAGTAGCAGCTACTTGCTGTGACCAAGCTTATGAGATTTGGGAATGTGGCGATTGCTCACAAGAATGGACATTTACATACTCAGTTGAAGAAAAACCGCTTCTTGCTCACGGCAACTGGTTAAGAACTGATGATGTTGTTGCTCCAACATGTACAACTGAGGGATACACAATTTATCTCTGCCAAAACGATCCTGATTGTACAGCAACAGATAATCAAGAATACACAAGAAGAACAGAGCATCCATTTACAGAATACATCGATGGCCGTATCGTATGTAATGTATGCAATGTAACATACAGAGACATCACAACATACATTGATGAAGCAGTTGATTCAGGTAAGCTTGATATTGACGATAGCACATCACTTGATTGGGAGCTTAAGGGCTACGAAAATCCTGATGAACCAACAGCTCTTGTAGCAAATACAGCTTACACATACACTGTAACAGAAGGTACTCTTGATATTTCTAAGGGCATCATCAAGCTTTCAAGCGAGGCTCAGGCAACATACACAATCGTTGTTGAGTATAACGGCACAAGCAAGACATATACAGTTGACTCTGCAAATGTATTCTTCGATCTCTATGAGAACGAAAATGTTACTAAGGTAACAATCACTGCAACTGCAGCAGCAACAGTAGCTCTCTATGCTTACGAAGGCTAATATTTAAAACATAAGAGGATGGGATTTATCCCATCCTTTTTTGATGTTGATTTTAAACACTGTATAATCGAGCTTGCTTCAATAATGTGAATATATTCATAAAACAATGTATATTTATACAATTTTCTCGAAAAACAGCTAATTTTATTCACATTTTCTATTGACATTTATTTTACATAGTTGTATAATTTATTTTATATTATTATATTATACATATTATAACGCGAGGTAAATATGAGTGAGCTTGAAAAAGCAAGAAAAATAATAAACGAAATTGATAAGGAAATGTCTTCGCTTTTTGAAAAAAGAATGGAAGCAGTAAGAATAGTAGCCGACTATAAAAAGCAGCGCGGTTTGTCAATTTTAAATGCTTCAAGAGAAAAGGAAGTAATAAATAAAAACGCAGAATATATCAAGGATAGCGAAATCAAGGAATACTACATAAAGCTCCTTGAATATCAGATGTCACTGTCAAGAAGCTATCAGTCAAGGCTTAATAACGGTATGAAGGTTGCATATTCGGGCGTTGAGGGCGCGTTTGCATATATCGCATCTAAGAAAATGTTCCCCGACGCAATTTTAGTACCGTATCCAAGCTTCGAGGAAGCATATAAGTCAGTAGAGGACGGAGAGTGCGATTCTTGCGTTTTGCCCATTGAAAACAGCTTTGCAGGCGATGTTGGTACAGTTATGGACCTTATTTTCTCAGGCTCGCTTTATATAAATCAAGTAATAGATTTGCCAATTGAGCATAACCTGCTCGGTAACGAGGGCGCAACTCTTGAAACCATAAAGCAGGTAATCAGCCATCCCCAGGCGCTTTCTCAGTGCAGCGGCTATATCTCAAAGCGAGGCTATGAAGCAAAGCCATATACAAACACAGCAATGTCCGCTAAATTAGTTAAGGAAAGCGGAAGCCTTGAAATTGGCGCAATCGCATCTGACGAAACCGCCAATATATTCGGACTTAAAATAATCGAAAGCAAAATAAACGAAAGCAGAAATAACACAACACGCTTCGGCGCATTTTCAAGAGTTCAAAAGGAATTAAGTTCTAAAAAGAATATGAATGACCATTTCATTTTAGTGTTCACCGTTAAAAACGAAGCGGGCGCGCTTGCCAAAACTCTTGATATCATCGGCGCTCACAGCTTTAATATGAGAAATCTTCGCTCAAGACCTATGAAGGAGCTTTTATGGAGCTACTATTTCTATGTTGAGGCAGACGGAAGCATCGGCACACAGGACGGCAAGGATATGCTGAGAGAGCTAAGCGCGACCTGTGATAAATTAAAGCTTGTAGGAATATATAATACAGAAAATTAAGCTCTTAAATGAGGTGAAAAATGATTATACCAATTAGCTTAGGATACGATATTATCCTTGAAAGAGGAGCATTAAATAAAGCTTCATCATATATAAACTTGAATAGAAAATGCTTGATTGTAACCGATAGCGGCGTGCCAAGCGAGTACGCAGAAGCAATTAAAAAACAAGCCAAGGAAGGTTATATCTGCGTTATCCCCCAGGGTGAAAAAAGCAAATGCTTTGATAACTATAAAATGCTTCTTGAAAAAATGGTTGAATATTCATTTACACGCACCGATTGTGTTATAGCGGTAGGCGGCGGCGTAGTAGGGGATTTAAGCGGCTTTGTAGCATCAAGCTATATGCGCGGAGTTGACTTTTATAATATCCCAACCACACTTTTATCTCAGCTTGATTCCTCAATTGGCGGTAAGGTTGCCATTGACTTAAACGGCGTAAAAAACATTATCGGTGCATTTTATCAGCCCAAGTGTGTAATCATTGACTCCGATACACTCTCCACTCTTGATAAAAGACAATTGCACGCAGGACTTTGCGAAGCAATAAAAATGTCCTTAACAAGCGATAAGGAGCTTTTTGAGCTTATCGAAAGCACAAAGGACCTTGAAAAGGACATTGATACAGTAATCGAAAAATCACTTCTTATTAAGAAAAATGTAGTTGAAATTGATCCAAAGGAAAAGGGACTTCGTAAAATCCTTAACTTCGGTCACACAATAGGACACGCCATAGAAAGCGATACGGGACTTTTACACGGTGAATGCGTAGGACTTGGTATGCTTCCGATGTGTAGTAAAGCAGTAAGGGAAAGACTACTGAAAATCTTAGAAAAATTTTCACTGCCAACTGATGTAAACAGCGACACAGATACGCTGATTTCCTATATTTCCCACGATAAAAAAGTAAGCGGAAGCAAAATTACAGTTATACTTGTAAAGGAAATTGGCGCATATGAAATGCGTGAAATTGAAATAAGCGAAATCAAAAAATATATAGACGGAGGTGCTTTATAATGAAAAACACATTCGGTCAAAGCGTAGCAGTAACGGTTTTTGGTGAAAGCCACGGCGAAGCAATCGGAGCTGTAATTGACGGTCTTGCCCCGGGCGTAGATGTTGACCTTGACTTCATTAATAAACAGCTATCCAAGCGCCGTCCACAGGGAAAAACAGACACACCAAGAGTTGAAAAGGACAATTTTCAAATTTTAAGCGGCGTTTTTAACGGAAAAACCACAGGCACACCGATTTGCATAGTTATCCCAAACGAAAATACTAACAGTAAGTCATATAATAAGGAATTACTTCGCCCATCCCATGCAGATTATACCGCCAACGAAAAATACCATTCCTATCAGGATTATCGCGGCGGCGGACATTTTTCAGGCAGAGTAACCGCCGCATTAGTAGCAGCAGGCGCAATTGCAATTAAAGCTCTTGAAAAATTAAATATAAAAATAGGAACTCATATTCTGAAATGCAATACTGTATGCGACAGAGCATTTGAAAATATGGACGAGGATATTAATGCTTTAATGGAAAAAACTTTTCCTGTACTCAGCGATTGCGAGGAGCAAATGACCGCGGTTATCCAAAACGCAAGAGAGAATCTTGATAGCGTAGGCGGCGTATTGCAAACAGCCATTGTCGGTATGCCAACAGGTGTTGGCGAGCCTTGGTTTGACAGTGTGGAAAGCATTATTTCTCACGCAATGTTCAGTATAGGCGGAGTAAAGGGCATTGAGTTCGGACAAGGCTTTAATTTTGCCAATATGCTCGGTAGCCAAGCCAATGACCAATTTGAAATTAAAAACGGAAAAATCGTAACAAAAACCAATAATAACGGCGGAATTAACGGCGGAATTACAAACGGAATGCCAATCCTATTTAATTTAGCGGTTAAGCCAACACCGTCAATTGCAAAAGCACAAAATACCGTTAATATTGATACAATGGAAAATACAACAATTGAAATAAAAGGAAGACACGATCCGGCAATTATCCGCAGAGCCTGCGTAGTGGTAGATAGCGTTTGCGCGCTCACCGTATGCGATTTGCTTGCGGGGCGATATGGCACAGATGTGTTTACAAAAGGAATAAATTAATGAAATACGGACTGATAGGAGAGCATTTAAAGCATAGCTTCTCAAAGATAATACACGAGGAAATCGGCGACTATGTGTATGAAATTAAGGAAATAGAGCCTCAAAATGTTGATAGCTTTA
Source organism: Clostridia bacterium (assembly GCA_017416885.1). GTDB lineage: Bacteria > Bacillota > Clostridia > Oscillospirales > CAG-272 > RGIG2000. The sequence goes on from JAFQAM010000203.1 coordinate 6,674, forward strand.
TGAAAGCTAAGGACTTTAAAGCCATCAATGTTACAATACCGTACAAGGAAACCGTAATCCCTTATCTTGACTATATAGACGATAGCGCGAAAAAGATAGGCGCGGTTAATACAATTGTCAATAATAACTTCAAGCTATACGGCTATAATACCGACTATTCGGGAATGAAAGCGTTAGCTATGAAAATCGGGCTTGAAATCAAGGATAAAAAGGTATTGATTATCGGTACAGGCGGTACATCCAAGACCGCTACCGCAGTAGTTACCGATATGGGAGCCAAGGAAATTATATATGTATCAAATATTCAGGTTGAATGCGCATATTCCTATGAGGAGGTGTACGCAAATCATACCGATGCAGAAATAATTTTCAATACATCCCCTGTTGGAATGTATCCAAAAAATGACGGTATTCCAATTGACCTCTCCAAATTTCCAAGACTTGAGGGACTACTTGATGTAGTTTACAATCCTATCAGAACAAATTTAGTTATCGAAGCCCAAAGACTTGGAATAAAAGCCGAGGGCGGACTATATATGTTAGGCGCGCAGGCAGTATATGCATATGAGCATTTTATGGCGACAAGTGTGGATAAATCACTGTGCGATAGCATATTTAAAAAGGTTTTAGCCGAAAAGGATAACATAGTTTTAACGGGAATGCCATCCTCGGGCAAAACCACAGTGGGCAAGGTGTTAGCCCAAAAAACAGGCAAGACCTTCGTTGACACCGATGATGAAATCGTAAAGAAAATAGGAATGGATATTCCATCATATTTTGCCAAATACGGCGAAGCGGAATTCAGAAAGGTTGAAAGCGAGGTAATTAAGGAGCTTTCCCCTAAAAATTCCTTAATTATAGCCACAGGTGGCGGTGCAATCCTGAATTACGATAACATAAGACGCTTAAAGCAAAACGGCAAAATCTATTTTATAAACAGAAGCCTTGAAAATCTCACTCCAACAAGCGACAGACCTCTTTCAAGTGATGTTTCAGCTCTTGAAAAAAGATATAACGAAAGGTATCCTATCTATATTTCAACCGCCGACACAGTAATTGACGGAAACTCCACTGTGGAGGATGTTGCAAATGCAATTTACGGAGAATATATAAAATGAAAATTTTAGTTTTAAACGGACCTAATATAAATATGTTAGGCATAAGAGAGCCACATATATACGGAAGCAATACCTATCAGAATTTGATTGATAAAATACAAGACTATTGCGACAAAAAAGGCGTAGATGTGTCGTTTTTTCAGTCAAATCACGAGGGCGCACTGGTTGATGCAATCCAACAGGCGTATTTTGATAAAATAGACGGAATTGTATTTAATCCCGCCGCATATACACATACAAGCGTAGCAATTTTAGACGCAATAAAAGCCGTATCAATCCCAACCGTTGAGGTTCATATCTCAAAGGTAGAGGAAAGAGACAGCTTCCGTCAAATAAGCTACATAAGAGAAATAGCTATAAAAACAATAACAGGAAAAGGCTTCGACGGCTACTTAGAGGCGGTCGATGCTTTAATAATCAATAATGAAAGTAAAAATTGAACCAAGCATAGCAAGCGGCGAAATTAAAGCGCCGCCTTCAAAAAGCTATGCGCACAGATATTTAATTGCTTCTGCGTTAGCCAAGGGCGAAAGCATAATTGAGGGCATTATAAGCAGTGACGATATGGAAGCCACCGTAAAATGCGCTTCAGCCTTGGATGTGTCTGTAAATCGCCAAAATGATACTGTATTAGTTAAGTCAAACGGACTAAGTAAAGAAGCAAAAAACAGAGAATTTTACTGTAACGAAAGCGGTAGCACATTAAGATTTTTTATTCCAATCGCTCTTGCCTTAGGAGGTAAAAGTACATTTTACGGCACAGAAAGGCTTATTTCCCGTGGCATTAGTGTCTATGAGGATATTTGCAGGGAGCAAAATATTTCAGTTGAAAAATATGCTGATAAAATCATATTTAACGGCAAGCTTCACTCAGGCGAATTTAATGTGCGAGGAGATATAAGCAGCCAGTTTATTACAGGACTTTTATTTGCATTGCCACTGCTTAACGGTGATAGCGTAATCAATATTACAACCGATTTAGAAAGCGGAAGCTATATTGATATTACTATTGATGTCTTATCACAGTTCGGCATTGAAATTATAAGAGAAAATAAAACATTTTATGTAAAGGGAAACCAACAGTATCAAAGCAAGAATATAGCAGTTGAGGGCGATATGTCAAACGGCGCATTTTTAGACGCATTTAATTTTTTAGGCGGTAATGTGTCTGTAATTGGCTTAAATCCACATTCAAAGCAAGGGGACAGTGTCTATAAATCCATAATGGAAAAGCTAAAATCATCAGCCCCCGAAATCAGCTTAAAGGATTGCCCCGACTTAGCGCCTGTTCTGTTTACAATCGCAGGCATATGCAACGGCGCTACATTTACCGATACCAAAAGGCTGAAAATCAAGGAAAGCGATAGAGCCGAGGTAATGGCTAAGGAGCTTAAAAAGTTCGGCATTTTAGTTGATGTCAAGGAAAACTCCGTAACAGTACATAAATGCGAATTAAAGACACCTACTGAGATTTTATGCGGTCATAATGACCATAGAATAGTTATGGCGCTTTCAGTAATCTCAACAATTTACGGCGGAGAGATTGAAGGATGTCAGGCTGTTAACAAAAGCTACCCCAATTTTTTTGAGGACATAAGAAAAATAGGCGTTAAATTTGAGGTAAACAATGAAGATAATTAACGATGTAAAATTTTTAATAGTAGGCCTTGGCTTAATCGGCGGTAGCTATGCTCAAGCATTAACCGATTTAGGCTATGAGGTAGGCGCGATTACAAGAAGCCAGTCTTCAATTGATTATGCCGTAGAAAATAAGCTTATCGCCCACGGCACAACAAAAATTGATAAGGACTACATAAGCCAATTTGATGTAGTTATATTTGCTCTGTATCCAAAGGTGCTTATTGATTGGATTGAGAAAAATCAATCCTGCTTCAAAAGCGGAGCGCTGCTTACCGATGTTACAGGCGTAAAGGGCCCGATAGTCTATAAAATCCAAGATATATTAAGAGACGATGTAGAATTTGTAGGCGCTCACCCAATGGCGGGTAAAGAGGTTTACGGCGTGCAAAACGCAGATAAATCAATTTTCAGAAATGCTAACTATATTGTAACCCCAACTGAAAAAAATACAAAGGAAGCCATCGAGGAATGTAAACAGCTTGGCAAAATTTTAGGCTTTAAAACAATTGCCGAGCTATCCCCCGAGAAGCACGATGAAATGATAGGCTTTCTATCTCAGCTCACACACTGTATTGCAGTTTCACTTATGACCTGTAAGGAGTCCGAGCATCTTGTTGACTATACAGGTGACTCATTCAGAGACCTTACACGAATTGCAAAAATCAATGATGAAATGTGGAGCGAGCTGTTCCTATTAAATAAGGACGAGCTGCTTTCACAAATGGATTTATTTATGGATAAATTCAAATCCCTTCGCGACTCAATCGAAAATGAGGACAAGGAAAAAATGAAGGAAATAATGAGACTATCGACAGTACGCCGTAGCCTCTTTGATAAAAAATAATTGTAGAATATATTAAGGAGGAATGAAGCTATGAATATGGACTTCAAAAGAAAATTACCTACACCAAAGGAAGTAAAGGAAATGTATCCTATTTCCGATGAAATATCAAGGGTAAAAGCAGAAAATGACAAGGAAATTAGCGCTATATTTACAGGCGAAAGCAAAAAGCTTGCTTTAGTTATAGGCCCTTGCTCAGCGGACAGAGAGGATGCGGTGCTTGATTATATTTCAAGACTGCGCAAGGTTCAGGAGCAGGTTAAGGATAAAATTGTAATTATCCCAAGAATTTACACAAATAAGCCAAGAACAACAGGTGACGGCTATAAGGGAATGCTTCACCAGCCAAACCCAAACGAAAAGCCTGATATGCTGAAGGGACTTATAGCAATCAGAAAGCTTCATATGAAGGCGATTGAGGAAACAGGCTTTACCTGCGCTGATGAAATGCTATATCCTGAAAATCATAGATATCTTTCAGACCTGCTTTCTTATGTGGCAGTAGGTGCGCGCTCAGCTGAGGACCAACAACACAGACTTACCGCCAGCGGACTTGATATTCCGGTAGGTATGAAAAATCCAACAGGCGGCGATATTTCTGTTATGATGAACTCAATTACCGCAGGACAGCATCCACACACATTTATCTACCGCGGCTGGGAGGTAGAAAGCAAGGGAAATCCCCTTACACACGCAATCCTTCGTGGCTATGTAGATAAATACGGTCGTTCATTCCCTAACTATCACTATGAGGATTTAATAAATCTTTGCGAATGCTATGCAAAAACAAATCTTGTTAATCCGGGCGTAGTAGTTGATGCCAACCACGCTAACTCAGGCAAAAAGTGGGCAGAGCAAACAAGAATTTGTAAGGAAATCCTTCATAGCACAAGACATAATAATGATGTGTTCAATTTAGTTAAGGGACTTATGATTGAATCCTATATTGAGGACGGCTGCCAAAAGGCAGAAGAATGCGTTTACGGTAAGTCAATCACCGACCCGTGCTTAGGCTGGGAAAAGACAGAAAAGCTCATCCTTGAGCTTGCTGACTTAAGATAATAAATAAAAGACTATTGCATTAAAGTCAAATTGCACAAAATAAGCCTTCTCCTGTGGGAGAAGGGGGACCACGAAGTGGTGGATGAGGAGTAAATTTCGCACGATAAACACCTTATCCGTCTCATTTCAGCATCCACCTTCTCCTGTGGGAGAAGGCTTTTTTATTTTGAACAATTAACTTTTTTCAACGCAACAGCCTCTTATTTTTTATGTAAATAATGAAGTACCTGTTATTTGTACTTTTTTCTATATTCCAAGGGAGATATTCCCATATGCTTTTTAAAAATCTTACTGAAAAAGTATTGATCCTTATATCCTACCGATGCGCCTATTGAGCTTACTTGCATATCTGTCGCCACAAGCAGCTCACAAGCCTTGCTCAACCGTAGCATTAAAATATACTCACTTGGTGCTTTTTTCGTCTCATTAGAAAATAGCGTAATAAATCTTGAATTACTTAAGCCCTCCATTTTCGCAAGAGAAGGAATTTCAATTTTTTCCATATAATGTGCGTGAATATATTTAATTGATTCCTTAAGCGTACGGTATCCCTCACTTCTTACTCTTGCCATTGCAATAGTTAATAAAATTTGCTCAAACAGGCAAGATAGTGAATACTGTAAAAATGGCGCATTAGTCATATATTGCTCATCCATTTTATCAAAAAGAGAACGAACCTTATTTGAATAGTCAAGCTCAACCGTATATGGCATAGTGGAAAAGCCCATATCATCAAGCAGCCTTTTAGCGTGTGAGCCTGTAAAGTGAACACAAACATAGCTTGACGGCGGATCTCCCCAATAATGATACTTATACTTAGGCGGAAAAATAACAACAGAGCCGGGTCCAAACCGCTTTGTTATACCGTCAATGCTTGCATTAAATATTCCACCTGTAACATATATGAAGAAATAATCGTCTCTGCCTTGACAGTTATATGTGTCATACGCAAATGGCTCACCTTGAAAACAATCGTTTAAATGATTTATTACTAACGGATATTCATTTGACTCCTTGCTAAAAATGTTTAAAATATCAACGCTTCTTAAATACAGCTTTTCCAAGTTCAGTCCCCACCTTTTAATTATCAAATAGTAAAATAATACAAATTTTTGCTAAAATAATCTATTTACATAGCGCTACAATAATTATAAAATATAAATGTGGAATTGTCAATATTTTCGTATATTTTATTAACAAATTGGTAAAAGCCACAAAAATTAATTTTATAAGGAGAAAAGCAATGAAAAAGAAATTATTACTAATTTCATTAATGGTAGCGCTTTTTGTTTGCCTATTTGCAATAACAGTAAGCGCCGAGATTATCGTACTCGATACCGATCCGGGACTTGATTGCGATGCAAGCCTTGTATCAACACTTGATGTTGATGCATACAACAATTCAACAGTAGCTGACAAGGAGTCAAGAGTTGTATTAACCGACGGAGCAAGATTCTATGTATTTCCTGCAT
>JAFQAM010000204.1 GCA_017416885.1 Clostridia bacterium
CCATAAGAATTGCTGCATAGCAGAAATATGGGTTACAGGTTGCATCTGGGTTACGAAGCTCAAAGCGACGCTTATTTGGTGTCTTTGCGTATGCAGGAATACGAATTACTGCGCTACGGTTTGATGTTGCATAGCCTACTGTAACAGGCGCTTCAAATCCCGGTACTAAACGCTTAAATGAGTTGGTGCTTGGATTTGTGATTGCGCAAAGTGAGTTAATATGCTTTAAAAGTCCGCCCATAAAGTAGTGAGCTGTGTCGCTTAAATTAGCATAATTGCCGTCCTGTGAGAATACAGGCTCGCCATTTTTTGTTAAAAGCATATGCACATGCATTCCGCTTCCCGCCTCACCGTAAATCGGCTTTGGCATAAATGTCGCGCTCTTGCCATACTTTAATGCGGTGTTATGAATGATATATTTAATCATCATTGTATTGTCTGCCATTTCTGACATTTTGCCAAGCTGTGGCTCGATTTCAAATTGTCCTGACGCAGCAACCTCGGGATGATGATAGTTAATATCAATGCCCATTTCCTTCATTAATAGACACATTTCGCTTCTGCATTCGTATGAAATATCAAAAGGCTTTGCGATATGGTAATTCTTTTGCTTTGGCACAACTACGCCCTTGCCCTCGGTCATACTGTTCCAATATGATTGCTGAGCATTCATTTGGACCGCGATTTGCTTTCCGCTCACATCCCATCCGACATTGTCAAAAAGATAGAACTCAAACTCGGGAAGGATAAGCATTGTGTCTGCAATTCCTGTGTCCTGCATATATTTTTCTGCCGCAAGAACTATATTTCTCGGATACTGGGCAAGCGGGCGGTTTTCGGGGCTGTCAATAATCATTGCGTTACCTGTCATTGATAATGTGGGGATTTCGCAAAATGGGTCAATTACTGCTGTATTTGGATCAGGAATAAACACCATATCGCTTTTTTCCACTACCGCGTATCCGTAATTTGATGCATCGAAGCCGATACCGCTTTTTATTGTGTCCTCGGAAAAGTTAGCTGATGGAATTGTAACATGTCTGTACTGACCGTTAATGTCAACCATTTTAAAGTCAACCATTTTAATGTTCTTTTCCTTAATTAAATCTAAAATATCCTTTACTGTCTTAGCCATTTTTACCTCTTCTCTTTATAAAATTTTAATCCGTTTATTTTTGCACAATTACAGACACTCCGTCGGGGATAGCTGTAACTGATATATCATTTTTATTTAAAATTGCTTTTGCTTTTTTCAGCGCTTCATCAAGTGAATGGGCAGGTATCATATGCATTTTTTCAACCACAGAGTCGCTCATTTCCGAAATATAGATAACTGATGCGTGCATTAAGACACGGAGCAAAATTTGTGTTTGCCATTGGTCGGGCACGGTTTCGCCTCTGTCTCTTTTTAGGAATATATCCATTGTTTTATTTATGTCGCTTTCGTCCGCTAACTGATGATAAAAATGGTCTCCGCCTATGCCGTCATTTGATTTCGCCATCATAATGATTACTCCGCCTTTTTTAACGGTTGCTTCAGCGGCGGTCATTCCCTTTACCGCCTGATACACATTCTGGTCAAGGGGGTATCCGCCGTTTGTGGTTATTACTACATCGCTTTCACAGGCTTTTGCGCCACAGAGTGTGGATAAAAAGTCTGTTCCCTGCTTATGCGCGTCCTTACAGGAGCCTGCGGTTGCGTATATTACCTTTTTGTCTCCGTTCAAGACAACATTGACTATGTAGGATAGCTTTGCTTTTTCTGCTGCATATATCATATCAGTGTGGATTGGATTATTTTCAAGCACGCCTGTGCGCGCATTTTCATTGGCGATAAACTCGGAGCAATGGTTGGCTAAAACCGTGCTTCTTGCACACACTCCCGGCAAAACGCTTTTTCTTCCGCCTGAATAGCCTGCAAAAAAGTGTGGCTCTATAAAGCCCTCGCTGACAAGTAAATCCGCCTCGTATGCGATTTTATTGACTATGCAATCTCCGCCTGAGGGCAGTGTGCCTATATTTATCATTTTGTCGCTTTCGTCACAATCGTGGATATATATATTTTCGTTTTCAACAATTTCCTTGCCAAATTTTGAAATCAGCTCGTCCTTAGTTGTAAATCTGTGGCATCCTGTGGCGATTAATATAGTTATTTTAGCGTTGGGATTGCCTTCTCTTATTTCCTTAAGCATAGGCGGGATAATAAGCTTGCTTGGCACGGGGCGAGTATGGTCGCTTGCAATAATTACTATATTTTCCTTGCCCGCGCTTAGCTCCTTTAATGTTTTTGAGCCAACGGGATTTTGCATTGCTTCTAAAATTAAGTCCTGCTCGCTTTTTTGTGGCTTATATTCTTCAATTTCAGATTCGAGCACTGCTTTTAGCTCATCACCGAAGGTATATTCGATTTTTTCCTTTCCGTAAGGAAATAAAACTGTTTTCATTTTTGCTTTATCCTTTCTATCAGCGTAACAATGATTGGTATTAAAATTAATTGTAGAATTATTCCCGGTAGCGCATCCACGAAGCCGCCTGTTAAAAATGCGTAGAAGGTAAACGGTTTATTTGCTACTCCTAATAATATGGCTTTTGCAATTCCCCATACTATGCGGCCGCTTATCATTGAAATAATGAGGGACAAATAGAGATATCCGATATTTTTTCTTTTGAATATATCGTACATAATCGCTATTACCGCGCCATAGGTTGCAAGCTCGAGCGCCATCCATACAGCCTGCGGATAAAGCGGCGGCATACCGAAGGTAACAGAACGGAAAAACGGCAAGATAAGTCCAACCGCAAGACCGTATTTCCAACCGCATACAAGTCCGCATAGCATTATAGCTAAATGCATTGGCAAAAGAGAGTCGCCTATTTCCTTGATTTGCCCTGTCAAAAGCGGCAAAAGTGTTCCTATCGCTAAAAACATACCGCTGTATGCTAATTTTTTTATTCTTTCCTTATTCATAAATTATATCCTTTTTAATTTTGCCACAGTAATCGTATAATTTAGTATAACATACTTGCGTTTTGTTTTCAAGGAAAATTCTCGTTGACCTTTATTTTAATATGTGCTACAATATGTTTGAGGTGATTTTATGAGAGAAATTATTTTAGAAAAGCTTAAGGAAATAGAAAAAACGGAAAATGTTAAAATCTTACATTGTATGCCACAGTGGGCTCAAACCAATAAGGTTTTAGACGGTAAATATCCCGCCTATCTTCAGAAACTCACTTGGCAATATGTCAATATTACCTGCATTCGTTTCTTTGCTATACGAAATATTTTCTCGTCTAAAACTGCGAA
>JAFQAM010000205.1 GCA_017416885.1 Clostridia bacterium
TATGATCCACCAAAGTGTGAGAGAAGCTGTGTTGCCCATCATTCGCGCCCCTTACATCTTCCCAAGCGATATACTTGATGCCATAAAATCAGATATGGTTGCGTGGAAAAACTATGAGAAATTATCCGAGCCATACAAACGCATTCGCGTTGCCTATATAGATGCAGCAAGAAAACGTCCCGACGAGTTCAAAAAACGCCTCGAAAGTTTTATAAAAAAGACTCGTGAAGGGAAAATAATCGTCGGATACGGTGGTATAGATAAATATTATAAATGACAAATTTCAATTTGATGAGCATTTAGGAAAATTAGAATTTGTAGGAGGTTATGTATGCTTGAAAAAATGAGTGATTTCTTTGAGGCAAGACTTGACGGATACGATGAGCATATGATGACCAACATCGAATCAGCAAACGAATTCTATCCCTTTACAGCAAAGCAATTGCCAACCGCTGAAAACTGCCAAGTGCTTGATTTGGGCTGTGGCACGGGATTGGAACTGCAAGAATACTATACGCTTAACCCATCGGCTAAGGTTACAGGCATCGACTTGTCACAAGGAATGTTAGCCGAGCTTAAACGAAAATTCGTGGGCAAGGATATAACCTTGGTACTTGGGTCGTATTTTGATGTGTCTCTTGGGGAGAACGTTTTCGATGCAGCGGTGTCGGTGGAGAGTCTGCACCATTTCACGAAAGAAGAAAAGGTTGCGCTATACTCTAAACTGCATACAGCATTGAAGAATAAGGGATATTTTATCTTAACGGATTATTTTTCATTGTCCGACGAAGAAGAACAGATGCACAGACGGAATTTGTTAGCATTGAAAGCAGAACAAGGCATTACTGATGATGAGTTCTACCATTACGATACACCTCTTACTGTGAAGCACGAAAGCGAAGCTCTTGTTGAAGCAGGTTTTTCCTCAGTTGAAGTGTTAAGCAATTGGGGAGCAACATATACGGTAAAAGCAGTTAAATAAACTGTCAAATTCCAATTTTTCAAGCAGATTTTTTTGTACTTTTAATCGCTTTTACCTACATTTACGCCCCTTTTGGTCGCTCTTTCGCAGAAAAAAAGCACACATTTGTCTACCAAGGCAATGTGTGCTTTTTCAACTAAATCCGTCCTTACAGACGGAATAAATCCACCATAGTGGTAAAATCACTTCGTGATGAAATCTGCCTAATATCAGGTTAAAGGTGGCAAATTAATTTCATCCGAGGCGGCACGCCAAAGATTTCATCCGAACATAGTGAGGATTTCATCGTGCATAGCACGATTTCATTGAATATACATGCCTGCGCCTTGATTTATTTATTAGAATATGATATACTTTACTTAACAAGTAAAGAAAAATGATAGGGGCATATTATGGATTTGCTAGCACAACTAAAAAGCAACTACAGATATAGCGATTATTATATTCCTGATAAGCGTTATGAACAATATTTACATCAGCTTTATACTGAGCCTTTAACGCAGGAGCTTGTAGATTATTTGTGCTTTCAAATAGATAATCCTAAAAACAAAAAAAGCTGTGAGCTCCGCTTTATTCATTTGCAGCCGCTGTTCATTAATCCTTCTGTTCAAAATTTCGATCTCAAAGAATACTTACATTCCCATATCACTAAGTGTAAACGCCTTTGGCTAAAGCTTTTCTATATTAGAGCTTACTCTATTTTTGCAACGGAAAAGGAATTGGAGACAATTATGCAGAAATTTGAGGTCAATCTTCAAAAATCTCACGATTATCAAGACTATGAGCAAATATTATCAAAGGCGGGATTGCCGTATCTATGTAAAAAATATGAATATAACTGTTTTTATCACGCATTATCCGTGGCAGAAAAAGAATATTTAACGATTGATCCTTTGCTAAGGGGATTTTTCACCTTGGATGAAGACGGAAATATGATAGAAATATTAACTCCTCTGCAATGCCGTGAGCGATTAGAAGCGTTCTTTAAAAAAAGCGGTTTACATTAATTGTATTTTGTTCGCTTTTTCCTCGATTTTTGACATTTTCACATATTCATATATGTGATATAATTTATACAGAACATTTTATAAGGAGACTGTTATGGATTTCGAATATATTATTGAGACTTTAAAAAATTTATCAAGCTACAATGAAAAGGGGAGCTTTCTTAGTTCGGTTTTGTATTCCTTGAAAAGCAAGAAAATAAAGCTTAAGGAAAATGACAAGAAAATGCTTGCTCAGTTTACCTTTAAGGAAATTGAGGAGTTGATTTTTTTAATTCCCACTGTTAAGAGCTACAAGGAAAAGGACGGTATTTTCGGTTATGAGGACTCTCTGCTTGGTCTTGTAATGGCTTGCCGTAGCTCGCCTGCTGAGATTTCAAAGGAAAATCTAAACAACATTAATATTCTTATAGAGCTTGTTAACAAGGAAAGATTTCTTGAAATGGCAATTGATGATATTTTTGAAAAGGATATAAATGACAGAGCTACTGTGGAAAAGCTTATCAGTATGCTTTCCTCTGTTGAGGATGAGTTCCACAGAGGTCAGCTATATCAGGGGCTTGCTCATTACAGAAATAAAATTGACAAATTGCCGCCAGAGTCAAAGCAAGCATTAGGCGATTATATTAACGCGGAAATGAAGCGACTCAGCGAAAGCGGTTCAGATGAGACTATACTTAACAACTTAGAATTTGCTTGCGATATTGCAAAGTACTTTGTTAGCGATTCTATCATAAACCGCTTGTATGAGTGCTTGAAGCTGAAAAATAACGCTATAAGCTTTTATGCAATTGGCTCTCTTTTAGATGCTAAATGCAATATTCCAAGCGATGTGGTTGCTTCTTTGGCAAACGACCTTATATATGCAGACATAACCTATTCTCTTTTAAGCAAGCACGGAAAACAGAATATGTTTCCAAGTGAGCTTGCAAATGATGAATACCTTGCTAAAAGCGATTTAGTTCATTGGCTTACATATCCTACCGAGCTTGGCAAGGCGCCTGACGAAATTGAGCTTCTCGGTAAGGTTCGCAAAAATGGAGATTACTATATTTTCAAATTCAAGTCAGATAGCGACACTCTGTCCGACGAATTAAAGAATAAGTATCTTATCGGTTGGGCAAATAATGACGGCGGAACATTCAGCAATTTTGATTTATATGAAAGCTTTGAGCAAAAAACAATTGAAAAAACATTAAAGAAAATCAAAAAAATATTATGAAAACACTTGTTATAATGATGGGGCTGCAAGGAAGCGGCAAAAGCACATTTTTTATGAAGCATCTTAAAAACGATTTTGTGCGTGTAAATCTTGATACCTTAAAAACAAGAAATCAGGAGAATTTGTTAATCAGTCAATGCTTATCTGAGGGAAAAAGCTATGCTATTGACAACACAAATCCCACAAAAGCTGACAGGGAAAGATATATTCCGTTGGCTAAGGAAAATGGCTATAAGGTTGTTGGATACTTTATGGAATCGAAAATAAAGGTGTGCATTGAAAGAAACGCTTTAAGAGAAGGTAAAGCATGCGTGCCTATTGTAGCTATTGCGTCAACCTCAAAAAAATTAGAAATGCCATCATATGATGAGGGCTTTGACGAATTATACTATGTAAAAAATGATGGCGAAAATATGACTGTTACACCTTGGAGGTAAATATGAATTTTGATGATTTAGATGCAAAAATGCGTGTCTATGAAAAATCAATAGACCAATGCATTTTATGCCACAGTGGGCTCAAACCAATAAGGTTTTAGACGGTAAATATCCCGCCTATCTTCAGAAACTCACTTGGCAATATGTCAATATTACCTGCATTCGTTTCTTTGCTATACGAAATATTTTCTCGTCTAAAACTGCGAA
>JAFQAM010000206.1 GCA_017416885.1 Clostridia bacterium
GCTATCGGTGAGGTTACTAAATGCGGTGACACTGTTAGCTATAAAAACAGTGAGATTGAGTTAAAAAGCACAGTTAATAAACACTCCTCGGGAGTTTTTGAAAGAAAGGACAGCATTAAGAATATATCGGGACGCGATATTGAGATTAGCACCTTGCTTTCAAAATTTGTGCTGAATGGCGGTGAGTATCAGGTTTATACGCAAACAAGCAAGCACATAAAAGAGGGGATTGGGGCTTGGCAACCGTTAGTAAGCGGTATATTCGGAATGAGTGATGAGATACGCACAAATCAAGATGTAAATCCCTTTGTGGCTTTATTTAATGAGCAAACAGGCAGAGGCACTGCTTATCATATAATGTGTAATTCATGCTTTGAATACAGAGTTAGCCGTCACGGTGAGTTTTTAGATCATAAGGTGGTTAATGTGGAGCTTGGTATTAAAAGTCAGGATCTCAGATATATTTTAAAGCCCAATGAGGAATTATGCTTACCTACTATTCTCTATTACACATTTAAGTCAAAATCAGATATAGATGCTTACAAGCTACATAGATATTGGAATGATAAGCATAAGCATTCATTGCCTATTATTTATAACACCTGGATGAGCCATTTTGACTACATTGATTTTGACAATCTTGTATCTCAGCTTGAAAGAGCCTCACTGCTTGGTTGCGAATACTTTACGGTGGATGCCGGTTGGTTTGGCAAAACTCAAATGTGGTGGGATGTGGTTGGCGATTGGCAGGAGTCGAACGAGAGCTCCATGAGAGGCAGACTTAAAGAATTTGCCGATCTTGTGCGCAAGAAGGGATTAAAATTCGGTCTTTGGTTTGAGATTGAAAGAGCTAATCCCAACTGCGAAAATGTAAAAAATCATCCCGAATATTATTTAACTGAGGGGCAACACTGCTTTGTTGATTTTGCTAACCGTGATGCCTGTGACTTTATATACGGTATTTTGAAAGCGAATATTGACAAATACGGAGTTGAATTTATTAAGTTTGACTTAAACGGTCCTTTATGCTATGACAAAACAAGAAATTCGTTTATAAAATATTATGAGGGATTTAATTATTTTCTTTAAAGAATCAGGAAAGATTATCCAAATCTACATTTAGAGTGCTGCGCAAGCGGTGGCGGTAGAATGTCTCTTTCCAACGCGCCTTACTTTGATTCATTCTGGATGAGTGACAGTCACGGTATTTATACTCAGCTTGAAATTTTCAAGAATGCGATTAAGCGCATGCCGTCATCAATGCTTGAAAGATGGGCGACGATAAGAAGCGTTGAGGACTTTACTCCTACATATCCTGTTGGGGATAAGACGGAAAAAATTCTTTTAAGTCCAACATCCAATTGGCAAAGAGCCGAGGAAGCAAGCCTTGACTTTATTAAAAACGCTTTGGTGGGCGGGCCTATCGGTTTTAGCTGCGATTTGACACAGGTATCTGACAGGACTATCAAGGAATTAGGTGAGTTTATCGACACATATAAGGCTGAAAGAGAGTTTTGGGCAAGCAGTGAATGTCATATTCTTTGCGATACTCCTACTCTGACCGTGCTTCAATTTAACGATAAGGACTTTAACGATATAAGAGTTTACTATTATACAGAGCATCCTATTCAGGAATATGCGGATATTTATCCGTTCATTGGGGGATGCGGTGATTATTTGCTTACTAAGGATAATGAGAGCAAGAGCGTATCATCAGATAAGCTGAATGAAAACGGTGTCAGCGTTTTAGCTAATTATTTACATATTTCCGGTAGCTTTGCATTAAAAAGAATTTATTGATTATGGTAAACTATAAATGTAAATATTATAAGGAGAAAACAATATGAAAAAGCATTTACTTTTTACTTTATTTGTTGCTTTGATTTTGTCGCTTTTATGCCTTGGCGTAATGGCTGATGAGGTTAAGATTACAGCAAATGAAGCAAGCGACATTTCCTCGGCGATTAATAAAGCAAATTCGGGGGATACTGTATTCATCACTCTTGACAGTGATATTGAAATTACTGAGACAATTTCAATTGCTAAGGCTATTACGGTAAATATTTACTTTAACGGCAAACAATTAAATTACACAGGAAGCGCAGACAGTAACGGTGCAAATGCAGGTATATATATGTTTCACGCAGGGTGCGCATTAAATCTATATGGTTCAAATCCGCTTATTAGCTATAAGGATTACACACATTATAGCGATGATATTAAGCCTGATATGATTGGTACATCAAATTTAATTTCAATTGTACACGGTAAATTAAATGTAAAAGATGCATATTTGCTTGCATCAAGCAACGCCTGGGCAATTAACAGTCCTTATACCGACTATAATGATTGCGAAATTACTGTTGAGAACTCTGTATTAAGATGTCCTGAAGGCTCCAGCCGCTCTGCTATTACAATATCAGGTCAAAACAACGGTTCATATGTAAAAGCAAGAATTTTGAAGCTTGATAACTGCGTTGTTTACGGTGGCTTTAAGGGACAAAATTACAATTTCAATTTAACATTGGGTACAGAGTTTACTGATGTTAAGTTTTATGATTTTTACATTAAGAATGACTGTTGGTACGATCCTTGGAACAGTGAAATCGGTCCTATTCTTATGAATCCGTTTGAAAAAGCTATTCCTGTAACAAATTGTATTTTCCAAAGGTATGACGGTACAATTGACAATATTACAGTTTATACCGAAACAGGCAAGCAAAATTTGAAGCTATTCAACTGCACATTTGACAGTATTGTAAGCGGCGGTAAGTTTGTCGGTGACAGAGGCGGAGACGCTTATGTTTTCGTAATCACTAAGCAAGCTACCTGTCAAGAGGACGGCGCTATGAAAGTATGCAAAAACGGCGGCTCACTTTATGACGATGTTATTAAAAAGGGCGAGCATACATATATAGATGCTTCTATTGCTTATAATAACGGATATATGGCAAGCGGTGACATTATTACCGAATGCTCATTATGTAAGGTGGCAGGAATTAAGGAAAGCGCTATCGAGCCTTTATTTGTTATTCAAGGCTACTCCTTAAATGAGGATATGGATTCAATATGCTATGGGGTTAAGATTAACACTGAAATGCTTGATAAGCTGAAAAAAGCTAAGCCTGAATTGAAGCTTGAATTCGGTATGCTTGCAGGAAACGGAGAGACTGAGGTTTCGATTGAAAACGGCGCAATTAAAACATCAAGCGGCTTTGTTGCTCCTTGCACAAACGGTGAATATTCTTATATTGATTTAGTTATTAACGGATTTATTGACAATACACTGAAGGATAAAAAATTTGCTATGGAATTTTATGTTTATGACGGTGAAAAGCTTGAGCTTGGCGACGGTGAAATGAACTACAATTCATTTAATGATGTTGTTTATTTACTTGATGAGGACACAAGAAAGGCGGTTGAGCTTTTAGAGTCTAAGCACAAGCTGCAATACAACGAGGACGGCTCATTCAGAGTTCTTATTTTGGCTGACCTTCATATGAGCGCAGGCGCTGATAGCGCGAAGGTACAGGCGGTTAAGGACAGAGTTAAGTTCTTGGTTGACAAGGAAAAGCCTAATCTTGTAATTTTTACAGGTGACAATACAATCGGGTCATCAAGTGAAAACAGCTTAAGGACGAATATTGACGCTATGGTTAGCTACATTGAGGAAAAGCAAATTCCTTGGTGTCATGTATATGGAAATCACGATCACGAGGGCGCGCTTTCCAACGAGCAGCAGCAAGCTATTTATGAGAGCTATGAATATTGTATCTCCAAGGATGTTGACGGTATTTCCGGCACGGGTAACTATGTAAATGCAGTTTATAAGGCTGACGGCACTGTTGGCGCGGTAATTTACTGTCTTGACTCCGGCGCTTATGATTCTGTTAACGGCGGATATGATTATATTAAGGAAGACCAAATTGCCTGGTACAAGGAAACCTCCGAGCTTTTACAAAAGTATAATGGCGGTAAAGTTATTCCCGGTATGATGGCATTCCATATTCCGTTAATTGAGAATAATACTGCTCACGATAACAGAAATAACAGTGAGATTGTTTATGAGTGGGACGGACAAAAAAATGAAGCCATTTGCGCTTCAAAAACTGACACTACTCTGCTTGAGACAATTTTCGAGCGCGGTGATATTAAGGCGATTGTAACAGGTCACGACCATGTAAACGATTATATGTACAATTATTTAGGTGTTAAGCTTACCAACTCACCTAATATCAGTGATTTGACATACTGTAATGCTACTGTACAGGGCGGCCGCGTATTTGACTTGAATTATGAAACTGTTGGAACAAATATTCCTACATATGTTTCATATATTATTGAAAGAGTAAATCCAAATGATTATGAAATAATTGCAGACGGCACTGTTTTGGAAGGCTTTGACGGCGAGACTCCTGAAATAACTTTTCGCAATTACGGCGGAAGCGCGCTCAGCGGCTCTGCTACTGCAAATATTGTAGATGGAAAGCTTGAGATCACAAGAGGTCAGACGGGTAACTTTGAATTCTTAGTTGAGTTTGAAAATATGGGCAGACTTGGTAACAACAAGTATTTAATTGTTTGGATGGACTTTACAAATGTAGAATTCAGAAAAGCTTGCGCAGGCTTTGTATCTAACGGTGTTATTTACAGAACGGATGATACAGATACAAAAACTCCTTTCTACTATCTTGCAGACGGTACAGATGAGTGGACAACGCTTTATCACGGCGGTGACGGTTGCTTTGGCGCAGGTGACAATGGCTCACAGGGTATGAAGGGCAAGAAGGGATATTTTGCAATTCCTGTTGAATATATTTCACAAAGCGGCGCGCAGATGAACGCTAACACTTTAATATCGGGCTTCTATATTTATGCAGATATTCAATCAGACTCTTATGCAAATGTTCCATTCTATTTTGATAACATTATGCTTGTAGAGAATTATTCAGAATCAAAGTTGCCTAATTAATAACAAAAATTCAGCAGATTATTCTGCTGAATTTTTTGTTTGCCTTACGGTAATTAAACATATTTTCTACATATGCGTGAAAAAAACTCACTTTATGTGTTATTGTAATGTTGTCTTGAATTTGGTATAATCAAGATGTAAACGGTACCGAATAAATTTTAAAGGAGCTATTATGAAATTGAATTTGGGTGAAAATTTAAAAAGATTACGCAGGGAAAGAGATATAACACAGGAGCAATTATCTGAAATTTTCGGGGTGTCTTATCAATCCGTTTCCCGTTGGGAAAATGATAACTGTTATCCCGACATTGAACTTTTACCTGTTATTGCAGATTATTTCAACACTACTGTTGATAAATTACTTGGTGTTGATGAAAATCTGAACAAGAAAAGAATCAACAAATATTTAGCTGACTACAAGGCAGCTATCAGCCGTGGCGATGTTTACGAGTGCATTCATATTGCCCGTGAGGGAGTCAAGGAATTTCCGAATAATTATGAGCTGCTTAATAAATTAATGGAAGCGCTATTTATATCAGGTGACGATGACGGCGGCGTTCTCGAATGGAAGGAAAATATGAAAAAGTATGACAGTGAAATCACAGAGCTTGGCGAAAGAATTGTAAAATACTGTCCTGATCAAGATATAAGGCTTGAGGCGACTATTCGTTTAGCGTTTAATCATTGTGAAAACGGCAGAAAAAAAGAGGGCAGAAAAATCTACGAATCC
>JAFQAM010000207.1 GCA_017416885.1 Clostridia bacterium
GACGGTAAATATCCCGCCTATCTTCAGAAACTCACTTGGCAATATGTCAATATTACCTGCATTCGTTTCTTTGCTATACGAAATATTTTCTCGTCTAAAACTGCGAAGCACATTCGAAGCCAAATCGGTGAGATAGTTTGACAGTTTAAGAAGCAGGCTTACTGCCGTAAGGCAATGATTAAACTGTTAAAATAGCCACTGATTTGGTTTCCAATGCTTATTGGTTTGAGCCCACTGTGGCATAGAAAGCGGCAGCCGCGCTTGGGGATTTGCTTCCCCTGACAGTGATTATGATGTGAGATTTATTTATATTCGCCCGTTTGAATATTATTTGGGCTTTGATAAAAAGCGCGATGTAATCGAGTATGAGCTGAACGATGTTTTTGATATCAGCGGTTGGGATATCAGCAAGGCTCTGCAATTGCTATACAAATCAAATCCTACGCTTTTTGAGTGGATACAGTCGCCTATTGTATATTACACCACAGATTTATGGAAGATGGTTGTTTCAATAAGCGACAAGTATTTTGCTAAGAAGGAAGCAATATATCATTATCTGAATACGGCGCGATATACAATTAAGTCATATTTGACAACGGATGATGTGATTTTGAAAAAATACTTTTATGTTGTAAGACCGCTTCTTGCCTGTGAGTGGATAATGGAATACGGAACAAAGCCACCTATGCTCTTTTCAACTCTTTGTGAAAAATATTTAAGCGGCGAAATTAAGGATGCAATCGACAGCCTTGTTAAAATAAAAACAAGCTCTCTTGAAACCGCGCGCGGAAGCCATATAGAAATTATTGATAATTTTATTGAAGCTGAAATTACTAAAATTGAAAAATATCTGAACGGAATTAAAAAAGAGGAAACCAAATCACTTGAGGAAATTAACAAATTATTTATTAAGCTGTTAGGAGTGTGATATTATGACAAAGACATACGGATTTTTTAAGCCTTATGAAAGAATTGAAATAAGCATTGACGATAGCGCATCTGTTAAGGACTTAATTGTATTGCTATATGAAAAATACGGTTGGGAAGCAAAAAACGGCTATGATGCAATAACCGTTTACGATACAAAAAGCTACCATGTTGTAACAAATACAAAAAATTCCTTAGCCAAGGAAAAGCTAAGCGCCGCTCTTTGCCTTGCGTACTTCAAGAAAAATGAGTTCTTATATGTTGAGGGCGGATGGGGACATCATATGATTAAGATGGATGCGGTCAAGGAAATCAAAAAGCCATTTATGTTTTATATGTCCTTTAAGCTGCCGCTGAACGATTATGCTTTTATAGCCACAAAAAGCTTTACGGTAGAAAAATTGTACAGCTCGCTTGTAATCGGTGAACATATTCGCAATTGTTCATATATTGATATTTATCAAATTAACCGTGGCTCGGCCTCTTCTGAACGAATTAAGCATATAGCAATTGACGAGGCGATTAAGCAAAAGCTAACCGTGCTTGACTTAATCGGCGAGGATATGCTTACTACATCAACTATAATGTTTTCATAACACAAAAGCAACCGACGGCGGTTGCTTTTTTGTTTATGAAAAGCTCTCGTTTTGTAAACTAAGCTGTTATTTCATTTTTATCCAACGAGCGACTAAGCTTTTAGCGAAATTATTGCTTCGCAATAGCGAAATAATTTTACTGTCGTAAAATAGCGAAATTAATGCTCATTGCATTCGCATTAGCGAAATTAAATTTGCCATATAGCTCGCGAAGCGAATTTAGCTCGGTACACCGAATTTAGCTCACGCAGTAAATTTAGCTTGCCGTAGGCAAATTTAGCTGTGGCTTTGCCACTAACAGTCCTAATGATAGCGAAAGCTATCTCGCTTTTACTGTTTGGTACGCCACAGTGACATCGTGTGGCTGAAATTGGAAAAAGTGACAGATATAGTGCATTAATGCGCGTTATAATAAAAATATAAAAAATAGCGAATTGTGTTTACTTTTATCAAATTTATGCTAAAATTAATGTAAGCAATGATAAATTTGTGACATAGACGCCATTTTATTAAGGAAGGAGAAGAGAATGAAAACATTTAAGGATATTTTTGACCTATTCGGTATAGGCAAGGATTCTAAAAGCAATAAGAAAAGCAGTGATACTCCCCTTAACGACCTTGACAGAGCAAGATCAGATTTATCTATTGACAAGGAAACTGAGGACTTGGCCTCATATGTGAATAAAAGACGCACTGACATTCAAGAGGAAAAGAAAATGGCAGAGTGGGAAATAGAGGAGGAGCGCATTGAGGAAATTACATCAATGGAGCTTCCGTCTGACTTTGAAAATCTTTACGCCACTGACGATATTGCAGCGGGCGTTCACACTGAGAGCATTGAGGACGGCTTAGTTCTTTCGCTTTCCAATCTTGCGCGAGTTGATATTGAATATATCGCCCAGATTACAGGCAAGACATATAAAGAGGTTATTTATGCTCTTAAGGGCTCTATTTATCAGGATCCTGATTTATGGAATGAATGCTTCTATAAGGGCTGGGTAACTGCTGACGAATATCTTTCGGGCAATCTTATCAAAAAGCTGAGAATAGCTAAGGAAGCAAACGAGCGCTATCACGGTTATTTTACCGATAATGTGACAGCCATTACGAGTATTATTCCCGAATCCCTCAGCACCGACGAAATTTACATTACACTTGGCTCGCCTTGGGTGCCTACCGA
>JAFQAM010000208.1 GCA_017416885.1 Clostridia bacterium
GTCTAAACAAGGATTTTTGATTAGCTCCTCTAATACAAAATCGTAAATGCCACAGCCTACAACCGATCTTTTGTGCGCGTGAGTTAATGATGATACTTTATCAATATCGTTTTGTCTTTTCTCTTGTCCCTCGCTTTTAAAATGGTGGTAGAGGCTAACCGGGATTATACGCATAATCGAGCCGTTACCGTTGCTTCTTTCATCACTGCCGCCATATGGATATTTGTCTCCGTAAAGATATTGCCAAATGGCGTTTTGAGTGGTATAGCCAATATCAAAAAGCTTGCCGTGAGGCTGCATATAGTCGCGGTTCATCCACCAGCTAAAGCGCTTCATAATATCCTCTTCGTCTATTGCTTTCTTTTCAGATATACTTTCAAGCGTGCATAATGTCATTGAGGTATCATCTGACCAAGTGCCTTTTGGTTGTTTGTGTGTGCCGTATTCGCGCATATTTGTAACGGGATTAAGCTTCAATGTGTCTCTTGACTGAAATTCCACAGGCACACCGAGAGCATCTGCCACTGCGTGACCTAAAATTGCGCTTTTTATTATGCTTAGCTTATCCATTTTTTCTCCTTATGTTCATTAAGTATTCTTCGTTTACTTCCTTGCCTTCTAAAAAGTCAACCGCCGGCTGATATGGCGCTAATGATATTCTTTCTAATTTAGATGTATGCTTTGATGTAGCCATATCCTTTAGTATGCTTTTAGCTTTATTTTTGTTCATAAAGCCGCCCTTACTTAATAAGCACATTGCTTTATTAAAATAGAATATGTCCTTATCTATGGCTCCGCATTTTATAAGCAAGGCTATATCACATAGCTTTAATAGGTTATCTGTATTATTCATATAATGCTTTGTTAAAAGCATAAAGCATTCCATCGCATTATTAGCCAAAAGTAGCATTCCGCATTTGAAATAATCGCCTGTTTTATTCGCATAGCTGATAATATCTGCAATGTCTCTCTTGCTTAAATTTCGCTTGCCTGAAAGAAGCCTTTCGTTTATTTCTTTTGCGGTGTCACTTACATCAAGCTCGGTTGGAAGCTTTAAAAGTCTAATTGCATCCTTTATTTCCTCGCTTAATGATGAGTCATATTTAACATAAAGCAAATATCCCCATATTGAATGATTTACTAAGCTTGGCTTTATTTCCTTTGCTGTCTCATATTCACCGTTGCTTATAAGCTCAAGGCTATATTGTTCAATGCATTTTTCCGCCTTCACCTCGACACCGAGCATAAAAATCGCTCTGCTTTTTTTATAATTTTCATTAAAGAAGCTGATTGCGATTTGGTTATTTTCTTTAGCTAAATCGACTAATTCGGTTGGGATAAGATTATAATCAGTAATGCTATTTATAAGCTGAGTGGCAATTGCATCCTTATCGCCTAATTCAATTAGCCTACTGACAATTCTATCCTGTGTATCGAGGCTATACCGTGATGATATTTCTCTTGCCTGCTTAACATCGTCAAGAGTGCCTACTTTCAGTATGTTATCAAGAACAGTGAGCGCTTTTTCCTTTTTATTGCTTTTAAGAAAAGCTTCAAGCACTCTTGGTGAGCTGATCGTATAAAGATTGGCTTCAATTAAGCGCTCGTACTTTTCATATTGGCTATATTTTGCAAAAGCCTCGCATATTTCATTGATTTTTGTTGACTTATAGCCTGAGGTCAAATATTCCTCAAATACCTTGTACGGCTCATATGCAGAGCTTACTTTATAAAATTCCTGATAATTTAAAATTATATTTTCTAAGGCGTCATAGCAGGGCTTTTTCTCTCCACCATATTCGTAGATATAATGGTAGGTGATTTTTTCGCCCGGCTTTAATAATACGGTCGGCAATGATTCTTTGCGAGTTACCGCTTTTGGATACACCTTGGAATATGCAATTTTATAATAATTAATTGCGCTTTCATAATCCTTTGAAAGCTCGCAGCCTTTTCCGTA
>JAFQAM010000209.1 GCA_017416885.1 Clostridia bacterium
GACAGCTATTTATAGATTTATGGCTGGGAGAAGCGTATAGGGATGCATATTTAGGAGTGCTTTTGGTTATTATTCCTGGAATGTTTTATAACTCAATGCAAATAGCAAGCACCACATTGATCGTTAGAGATAAAGCTCATGTTTCTGCTATTGTTAATGCAGTGGTTGGTGTAGTAAATATTATCTTATCATTTGTTTTGTCTTATAAACTGGGTATGATAGGGTCTTGCATTTCTATTTTTATTGCATATACATTAAGGGCTATACTATATATAATTTTGTTCAAGAAAACATTAAAGCTAAATATGTGGATGTTTATAAAGGAATGTTATATCAAAACAGGAATTCCGGTGGTTGTGTCCTTAGCGGCAGGATATATAATAAAGCACTTTTTAAATGGAACCTCTTGGTTTGCGTTTTTTATAAATGGAGCGCTAATTGTGCTTGCATATATTACACTAATTGCCATTCTTGGGACAAGCAGGCAAGAGAAAAAAACAGTAATTAAAAAAATAAAAGGCTTTTTAAAAATAAAAAAGTAAAGAGGTATAAAATGGAACAATCAATTTTTGCAGGAAAAACACTTATGATTACCGGTGGTACAGGCTCATTCGGTAATGCGGTGCTTAACAGATTTTTAAAGACAGATATTGGAGAAATCAGAGTTTTCTCCCGTGACGAGAAAAAGCAAGACGATATGCGCCACGAATTTCAGGCAAAAATGCCCGAGGTGGCGGAAAAAATCAAATTTTATATTGGCGATGTAAGAGACCTTGCGAGCGTTAAAAACGCAATGCACGGTGTTGACTACATATTCCACGCAGCAGCATTAAAGCAAGTTCCTTCCTGTGAGTTTTTCCCTATGGAAGCAGTAAAAACAAATGTTATCGGTACAGATAATGTACTTACCGCCGCTATCGACGAGGGCGTAAAAACAGTTATATGCTTATCAACCGATAAGGCTGCATATCCTGTAAATGCTATGGGAACATCGAAGGCAATGATGGAAAAGGTTATCGTTGCAAAATCAAGAACAGTTGACCCAAATAAGACAAAAATTTGTTGCACTCGCTACGGCAATGTTATGTGCTCTCGCGGCTCAGTTATTCCACTTTGGATTGACCAAATCCGCCAAGGTAAGCCAATTACCGTAACAGATCCAACAATGACACGCTTTATTATGTCACTTGACGAAGCGGTTGATCTTGTTTTATTCGCATTTGAGCACGGAACGAGCGGAGATATTCTTGTGCAAAAAGCACCTGCTTGCACAATTGAAACACAAGCTCAGGCTGTTATTGAGCTTTTTGACAAGGAAAAGAAGAGCGAAATTAAGGTTATCGGTATCCGTCACGGCGAAAAGATGTACGAAACACTTTTAACAAACGAGGAATGCGCCAATGCAATTGATATGGGCAACTTCTACCGTGTGCCTTGCGATAAGCGCGGACTTAACTACGACAAATATTTTAAAGACGGTGACACAGAAAGAAACACATTAACCGAATTTAACTCACATAATACAGAGCTTCTTGATGTAGCGCAGGTAAAGGAAAAGCTTCTTTCTCTTGCATATATCAGAGAAGAATTATCAAAGGATGAAAAATAATGCTATCAAGCTTTGAACAAGGTATTATTACCTTATTAAATAACGCACTAAAAGGCGAAAATCAACCACTCCCCGAGGATTTTGACTATTCAAAGGTGTACGCATTTGGCATCAAGCATCAAATTTTGCCTTTGCTATATTACGGCGGAGCAAGTAATCCGCAATTTTTAGCAAGCGATAACGGAAATCAAATGCTTTTTGCCACAATGCAGTTAACTGCACTGAGCGAAAATCAGCTTATGGAAATTGACCGCATCTGCGAAGCATTTGATGAAAACAAAATAGAATACTTAAAGCTAAAGGGCTCAATCATAAAAAGACTCTATCCTCAACACGAAATGCGTGTAATGAGTGATGCGGACATTCTAATCCGTGAAAAGCAAATGGATAAGCTTGAAAAGCTTTTACCAACACTTGGCTTAACATTTGAGTGCGCAAGCGACCACGAATGGATATGGAAAAGCGATGTGATGCCATTTGAGCTACACAAAAGAATAGTTGCGTCATATCAAAAGGATTTTTATGATTTCTTTGGTAACGGCTGGAAGCTTGCCAAGAGAAAAGACGAGAACACAAGCGAATATGTAATGAGCTTGGAGGATGAGTTTATATACCTCTTTACACATCTTGCTAAGCATTACAGAGATGCGGGAATTGGCATAAAGCATCTAACAGATATCTATTTATTTTTGAAAGCATATCCTGATCTTGATATGGATTATATTCACACATCCCTGAACCAAATGCATCTTTTAGAGTTTTATAACAATATTAAAAAAACCTTAGATGTGTGGTTTAATGGCGCAGAATGTGATGAAATTCCTAAGTTTATCACTGCTAAGATTTTTGATGACGGCGTTTATGGAAATCTTGTAAATGCACTTAAGGCAGATGCACTTAAATTTTCAAAAGGAACAGATGAAAAGGGCGCAAAGCGCAAGAAAAAGCTTTATCTCATATTTTTGCCATACAACAGAATGTGCGCCATATTCCCGATTTTACATAAAGCGCCGATTTTGTTGCCTTTTATGTGGATTTGGCGTATAATACGCACTCTGCTGTTTAAACGAAAAAGCATAGGAAAGCTGAACAGTGAAGTGGCAGGGTACTCGCAAGAAACTATTGACGAATATCGGGTAGAGCTTAACTATGTAGGCTTAGATTATAACTTTGAGGTGTAAAATGAACATACTAGTAACAGGCGCACAGGGCTTTGTTGGTAAAAATCTCTGTGAAGCCTTAAAATGCATAAGAGATAACAAGGACAGAACAAGAAATATTATAATCGACGAAATTTACGAATACGATATAAACACCCCCGAGGAGTATCTTGATTTGTATGCTTCCAAGGCTGATTTTGTATTTAATCTTGCAGGCGTAAACAGACCAAAGGACCAAAAGGAATTTATGGAGGGTAATTTTGGATTTGCTTCCAAATTGCTTGATAGCCTGAAAAAGCACGAAAATAAATGCCCTGTAATGATTTCATCATCTATTCAAGCCACACTTATCGGCAGATATGCAGAATCAGACTACGGAAAAAGCAAGCTTGCGGGCGAGGAGCTGATGTTCAAATACGGCGAGGAAACAGGCACCAAGGTGCTTGTATATCGCTTCCCAAATCTGTTTGGCAAGTGGTGCCGACCTAACTATAACAGTGCCGTTGCTACATTCTGTAACAATATCGCATCCGACCTTCCAATACAGGTAAATGACCGAAGCGTACAGCTTGAGCTACTCTATATTGATGATTTAGTTGACGAAATGCTAAACGCATTAGAGGGGAATGAAAGTCGCTGCTCATATGATGGCTTGAATCCAATTTTTGAAGAAAACGGACGATACTGTGTCGCTAAAACCACACATAAGGTAACACTTGGAGAAATAGTTGACCTTCTTTATGAGTTCAAAAATCAGCCAAAAACCTTAGTGCTTCCCGAAATCCCTAAAAACTCATTTGCCAAAAAGCTTTACTCTACATATTTATCCTATTTACCAAAGGAAAGCGTATCATTTCTACTAAAGATGAACATAGACCAAAGAGGAAGCTTTACCGAGCTGATAAAAACAAAAAACTGCGGACAAGTGTCTGTGAATATATCAAAGCCGGGCATTACAAAGGGACAGCATTGGCACCACACAAAGTGGGAATTTTTCATTGTTGTAAGCGGCCACGGACTTATCCAAATGCGTAAAATCGGCACTGAGGATGTGCTTAATTTTGAGGTAAGCGGTGATAAAATCGAAGCAATCCATATGCTTCCCGGTTACACACATAACATTATCAACCTATCCGAAACAGATGACCTTGTGACCGTAATGTACGCAAATGAGGAATTTGATCCCAATAAACCGGATACATTCTTTGAAACAGTTTAGAATACACCAAGGAGTAGAAGCATGGAAATTAAATTAGATTACTCAGACATTAAATTCAAAAATGACGGCAGATTAAAGCTACTAATAATTGTAGGCACAAGACCTGAGATTATTCGTTTATCCGCCGTTATCAATAAGTGCAGAAAGCATTTTGATTGCGTTCTTGCGCATACAGGACAAAACTATGACTACAACCTGAACGGAATATTTTTCCGCGACCTAAAGCTTGCTGATCCCGAGGTTTATATGGACGCGGTAGGCGATGACCTCGGCGCAACCGTTGGTAATATCATTAATTGCTCATATAAATTAATGAATCAAATTAAGCCTGACGCACTATTGATTTTAGGCGATACCAACTCTTGCTTATCCGCAATTGCCGCAAAAAGACTGCATATTCCTATTTTCCATATGGAAGCGGGAAACCGTTGCAAGGATGAATGCTTGCCCGAGGAAACCAACAGAAGAATTGTTGATATTATTTCCGATGTTAACTTAGCATACTCTGAGCACGCAAGAAAATACCTTCACGAGTGTGGTTTGCCAAAGGAAAGAGTATATGTAACAGGCTCACCTATGGCAGAGGTTTTACATCAGAATCTTGACGAAATTAAAGCATCAAATGTGCTTGAAAAATTAGGACTTGAAAAGAAAAAATACATTCTTTTATCTGCACATAGAGAGGAAAATATCGACACAGAGAAGAACTTTTTGTCACTTTTTAACGCAATCAACGCGCTTGCGGAAAAGTACGATATGCCTATTCTTTATTCCTGTCATCCCCGTTCAAGAAAACGCCTTGAAGCATCAGGCTTTGTCCTTGATAAAAGAGTAATCAGAAACGAGCCTCTCGGCTTCCATGATTACAATAATCTGCAAATGAACGCATATTGCGTAGTGTCCGATAGCGGTACGCTTCCCGAGGAAAGCAGCTTCTTTACAAGCGTAGGAAATCCGTTCCCTGCGGTTTGCATAAGAACCTCAACCGAACGCCCCGAAGCGCTTGACAAGGCTTGCTTCGTGCTTGCAGGCATAGACGAAAAATCACTTTTACAAGCAGTTACCACCGCAGTTGACCTGAACGACAACGGCGATAACGGCATCCCTGTTCCTGACTATGTGGACGAAAATGTATCTACCAAGGTAGTAAAGATTATTCAGTCTTATACGGGAATTGTAGATAAAATGGTTTGGAGAAAATATTAATAAAAATCGCCCCTTCTTTGGTGAACCAAAGATTAGGGCGATTTTTTAGTGGTTAGTGGTTGGTGGTTAGTGGTTAGCCGCCAGCCGCCAGCAGTTAGCCGCCAGCAGTTAGCTCTCATTTTGCGAAGCAAAATATATCGAATTTCGCTTGCGAAATATATCGAATTTGCGAAGCAAATATATCGAAATGTAGGGGATGGCGTCCTCGACATCCCGAAAATGATAGATAATGAATAATGAAAAAGTGCGGCCTTGTCGTGTAGGGGAGGGGCTTGTTGTCCTCTCGTGCATATCGAATTTGCAAAGCAAATATATCGAGTGCGTAGCACATATTAGTGGTTAGCAATTAGCTCAATCGTTTTCAAATTAATTCAAAAAACTCAAATTTATCTTTCGAAATGACACCAAAGCACCTCGATTTTTGTTTAATTTGTGACAGAAACACCTCTTATGTGAAGACAATGTGAACAAAACTGAAAATGCTGTGAAAAGCGCTTGAATGTTTTTCCAAAATCAACAATTTTTGCAAAAAGTGTGATATATTAATAGTGCAAGAGCGTGGTATCCCCATAAAACCACGCAAGCTTCAATCCGTATAAGGCTGAAAAATAGCCAAAAAGATTATTTAAAAATGAGATTTTTGGTGAAATTCAACAATAATCAAAAATCAAAATTTGGCAAAAATCAATTAAATTTGTGCAACCTGCCAAAAATTTTTCATCCGTCGCAACAAAAATTATTTATTGTTGCAAACATCCAATTAAAATGCTATAATATAAAAGTAATGGTTTACTTGAAGGAGGTAAATATGGATTTCAAAAATTTGATGAAGCCCTTTAAGAGAAAGGTTATCATCGAAGCGTTTGTAAGAGCGATTGCCACAGGCTTGCTTTTCGGCTCAGGCTTATCACTTTTACTCGCATTCATTTTCAGAGTGATTGCAAAATGCGATATGACTCAATTGTATGTTATCGTATCAACAATCGGCGCAGGTGTAGTATGTGCATTAGTAATGGGCATTATCACCTACAAGAAGCGTTATGCAATTAACGCAGACAAGGTAGCAAAGAGAATTGACTCTTTAGGACTCGATGAACGCTTTACAACAATGATGGAATACCGTAAGGATAAGTCATATGTTGCAAGAGTACAAAGAGAAGACACACAAAAAAGACTTGAAAAATTAGAATCAAAGAACCTTAAGGTAAAAACTCCTTATGTAAGATTAACAGCGGTTGTAGCTATGATCGTTGCTATCGTTCTTCTTTTCTTAATTCCTGTAAAGGCTGACCAATCTTCACAAGAGCAGCTTGAGGATATCCAACAAACAATCGACGAGGCATTCAAGGAAATCGAAGATAAGATTGAGGACTCTGAGGTTGATGAGGAAACCAAGGAAGAAATGAAGGAAGAGCTTGAGGACTTTAAGGAAAAGCTTGACGAAATGTTAAATGAGCCTCTTGAAAAGGACGAAACCGTTCAGGACAGAATTGAAGAGGTTTATGAGGAAATCAGAGATAAAGAGGAAGAAATTCAAGACGAGCTTGAAAAGGATCAGGAAATCATCGACGAATTAAAGAAGGATGAAACAACTGAGGACTTAGCAGACGCACTTGAAAAGCAGGATAAGGAAGAAATCGTTGACTCACTCGAAAAGATGGAGCAGCAGTTAACTGACCCTAACCTCTCAAAGGAAGAAAAGCAAGAAATCCTTGACCAAATCCAAGAGTCACTTGAAAACGCAGTTAACAAGGACGAGGAAGAGCTTAAGGATAAGATTGATGAAATTATGAACAACGAAAACCTCACAGAGCAAGAAAAGCAAGAGCAAATTGAGGAAGCTGTTCGTGATGAAAACCAGGACCTTCAAGATAAGATTGAAGATATAATGAAGGACGAGAGCCTTACAGAGCAAGAAAAGCAAGAGCAAATCGAAGAGGCTATCGACCAGGATAAGAGCGAGCTTGAGGAAGCTCTTGACAACTTAAAGGAAAACCTTGAAAAGGCTGAGGAAACATTAAACGATCCAAACGCAACAGAAGAGGACTTCCAGGAAAAGGTTGACGAGGCAACAGACCAAGCAAAGGATGAGCTTCAAGAGGTTGTTGACCAAAACCAATTAAAGCAGGAAATCGCTGATGTTCTTGATAAGCTTGAGGAAGACTTAGTAGGCGAAGAGGACAAGGCAATTGACGATGTTATCGAGGAAAGCCGCGAGGAAATCGCTGACTCTAACCTTGATGAGCAGGAAAAGGACGACTTAAACGATGTCCTTGATGACCTTGAAAACAAGCTTGACGAAATCAAGAAAGACGAAACAATGAACGAGCAAGAGAAGACCGAGGCTAAAGAGGATGCTGTAAAGGATGCTCAGGACAAGATCGAGGATGCTCTTCAAAAGGAAGAAGAAAAGAGAGAAGAAATCTCCGAAAGCTTAGACAACGCTGCTGACAAGAATGAGAACGCAGACGAGCAGGTTAAGGAGGATATGAAGGATTTAGCAGACGCAATCGAGTCCGGTGATAAGGAAAAGGTTGAAGAGGCTCTTGATAAGATGAAGGATGACCTGCTCCAATCAACAGACCAACAAAAGGACGCTCAGGATATGGCTGATATGATTGAGGATGCTATGAAGGATGTTCAGGACTCCGATATGAAGGATGCTCTTGAAAACTTCAAGGAAAATCTTGAGAATTTAGCTGATAAGGCTGAAAAGAATGATCCTTCAACAGACCAAGAAA
>JAFQAM010000210.1 GCA_017416885.1 Clostridia bacterium
CGTCTAAAACTGCGAAGCACATTCGAAGCCAAATCGGTGAGATAGTTTGATAGTTTAAGAAGCAGGCTTACTGCCGTAAGGCAATGATTAAACTGTTAAAATAGCCACTGATTTGGTTTCCAATGCTTGTTGGTTCGAGCCCACTGTGGCATCTGATATGTACCTTGTGGCAAGGCTTGACGGCAGAAGCTTTTCAAGGCTTACTAAGGAAATATGCGATTTTGAAGCGCCATTTGACGCGCGCTTTCGCGATATGATGATAAACACGGTTAAAGCTCTTATGGACTGTGGCTTCCGTATTGTTTACGGCTTTACGGAAAGCGATGAAATTTCGCTTTTATTCCATACAGATGAGCAGACATTTGCAAGAAAGGTAAGAAAATACAATTCCATACTTGCGGGTGTGGCAAGCGCTACATTTTCTCTTCAGCTTGGACAGGTGGCTGCGCTTGACTGCCGCTTGGTGCCGCTTCCAAATATAGAAAGAGTACAGGATTATTTCTTGTGGCGACAGGAGGATGCTCACAGAAATGCTCTTAACTCTCATTGCTATTGGCTGCTTCGCAAGGAAGGTATGAATGCCAATGAAGCAACCGAGATGCTTGAGGGAAAAAGCGTTGCGTTTAAAAATGAGCTTCTTTTCTCAAGAGGAATAAACTTTGATACTCTTCCCTCCTGGCAAAAAAGAGGCGTGGGAGTGTATTGGGATAATGTTGAAAAAATCGGCTTTAATCCTATTAAAAATCAAGAGGTAAAGACGCTTCGCAGAGAATTAAAGGTAAATTACGAGCTTCCATTGGGACAGGAATATGCAAATTATGTTGTGTCATTTCTTGAGGCTTAGCCTTACGGGAATCGAACCCGTTTGGTTTGAAATGGAAAACAGCTTGCCTTACTGCGTTGAAAAAACTTGACAATTCTTTAATTGCCTGCGCTTTTTCGCCTTGTAATCCAACCTGTTTTCTCATTTGAAACTGCTCGCATCTCAGAGCGAATAAATCCGTAGAGAATTTTTTCGAGCTTTGACGCAGACAGTTAAAAAACTTTCAAGACAAAGGTCGGACAAAGGCTCACGGATTTATCGTTCTGAGACAAATGTGTTCGATTCCCGTAAGGCTAAAAACTAAGTATTTTCATAGAGGTAAAAATGAATATTGTAAAAAATCTCGATTTAGCTATCAAAAAAAGTGAAGCTAAAGCAAAAGGTGGCGGTTATTTAGTAAACGGAAAAATGTTTGACTGTTATATGACAAATGAGGAATGGGAAAGCTTCAAGAATAATATGTCCGCCGATGCTATGAGTGAATTTTCAAGGGGCGATGGCGGTGAGCTTACAGAAAAGAATGGATATCCGCCAAAAATGTCGTCTTACGGCTCATCAAGCCGTATGATTTACAATCTTTCAAAAGACAAAAAAATCTTTCATTTTGAGAAAAAGCTACATACAACTATTGGTGGGACTGCCAATCTTGACGGATTTTATGATGATGGATCCCGTTATATTTTCGTAGAAGCGAAATGCCACGAGATTTACTCTAAAAAGAGTGATATTGTAAGCAAGAGCTATAAAAAATTATATGAGTTTATAAACACATATATGGCTGATTCTATTCAAATTCAGATGTGTGATGCTAAAAAAGACGGATATATGAAGGCTGTTTATTTTGCCGACGGAGAGAAGCTTTTGCACCTTGATTTAAAGCAAATGATATGCCATTTACTTGGTATTGCCACAGGAATTTTAAAAGGTACGCTTGAAAGAAAGCAAAATGATTTTATATATTTGCTTTATGATCCTACTGAGCTTGATATTTCAAAGGATGTAAAGGAAGCTACTAACGAAATATACGAAAGAACTCGTTATGAATGCAATCTTGTTGACTTTGCTACTCTTTTTAGAGTTATTCTTCTGTTTTTAATGGAAGAAAAATACGGCTATCTTATAAATGATGATGAATTGGATATGATGATTTGCGGGTTTTCTTTTATACTTGCTTCGCAAGAGCTTTATCCTTTGCTAATGCAATAAACAAAATTTATTAAATTGTTAATAAATATTGACTATTTCATTAATATGTGATATACTTTTTATAGATTCTATGAAAGGAGGGCTTCATGATGGATAACAACAAACTCGTTCGTTTCTTACTTACATTTTTCCTTGGTTGGATTGGTAGTTTAATTATTAACCACACATCTTTAAAACCGGAAGGATTTAAGTCAAGAACACTTGCTTATTTTTTCCTTTCATATATCACACTTGGTATTTATCAGCTCGTTGCTTCAATCTGCAACCTTACATTCGATCCAAGCAAGGATAAGAATATCGGCTATTTTAAGGACTAATTAAACACATAAAAAAAGACGCATTTTGCGTCTTTTTATTTTAAAATTGTATCTAAATATTCCTCTAATTTTGACACATCCCCGTCAAAAATGTAGCCGTTAAGCCCGAAATCTATGGCTGAGGCGATGTTGCTTGCGTTATCGTCAATAAATATTGCTTCCCCTGGATTTATATTACAGGCTTTGCAAAGATAGTCAAAAATTTCGTGGCTTGGCTTAACGATACCAAGGGGAGCTGAATAAATGCATTTATCAAAAAGCTCGAAAATTGAAAATTCGTGACTATGCTCAACAAAGTAATGTGAGATATTTGAAAGCAGATAAATGCCAACGCCGTATTTTTCCTTTAGCTTGATTATTAAATCACGCATTCCCTCGATTTCAGGAACATTGTATATCCAATTATAATAGATTTTGTCGGTTACATCCCATAGCCTTTCAGGTAAGCGAGTACGGCAAGCCTCTAATACCTCTTCGTTGGTAATTGTACCCTTATCTAATTTATCCCAATAAAGACGGTCGAAAAGCACTGCGCAAATCAAATCCTTATCGTCCTTATCGGTTACATATGGGCTTACCATAATTTCAGGCACGAAGCGGATTATAACCTGACCGAAATCGAAAACTACATTTTTTATATTCATAAGCTACCTCTTATTTTAATGATAATGTAATTATATCATTGAAAATTGCAAAAATCAATGCTATAATAGGAATAATAAAAGAAAAGGAATGATGTTATGACAATGGTTTTATTAACCGCCTTAGGCGTAGGCGGCGCAACGGTTATCGGCGCGATAATCGGCTTTGCATTTAAAAATTTATCACATAAGTTTTCGGATATTATTCTGTCCTTTGCGGCAGGAGTAATGCTTTCCGCTTCGGTTTTAGGCTTGATTTTACCGTCGGTTGAATACGGTATGGAATACGGCGTTTGGCTTGCTTTATTAATCACGGTTGCAGGTGTATTCGTAGGCGCGTTGTGTCTTAATCTTATTGACAAATTGGTGCCTCACCTGCACAAAATGGTAGGCGAAGACGGAGAAAGCCACAACAATCAGAAGCTTAGCAAGGTGCTATTATTTGTTATGGCGATAGCGATACACAATCTTCCCGAGGGTATTGCA
>JAFQAM010000211.1 GCA_017416885.1 Clostridia bacterium
ACTTGAATAGCGAAATGGCAAAAGCCACAGTAGAGGGCTATCAGGGCGATATGGGCAAGGATAATATTGCGGCCTGCGTAAAGCATTTTGCCGCATACGGAGCAGCTGAGGCGGGCAGAGATTACAATACCGTTGATATGAGCGAAAGAACGCTCCGCGAATACTATTTGCCTGCATATAAGGCGGCTGTTGATGCGGGAGTAAAAATGGTTATGACCGCATTCAATATTGTGGATGGCGTACCCTGTGTCGGTAATAAGCATCTTGTAAAGGATATTTTAAGAGACGAATGGGGCTTTGACGGACTTGTAATCAGTGATTACAGCGCGGCTGAGGAAATGGTTGTTCACGGCTTCTGCGAGGACAAAAAGGAAGCCGCATATCACGCTATGGAAGCAACACTTGATATTGAAATGATGTCAAACTGCTACGCTAAGCATTTAAAGGAGCTTGTTGACGAAGGCAAAATCAAGGTTGAGCAAATTGACAAGGCGGTTCTCAGAATACTTAACCTAAAGGAAGAGCTTGGCGTTTTAGATAACTCCTACCGTTCAGTAGATCCAAAGGAAGCTAAAAAGGTTCAATTATGCAAGGAGCATAGAGCTTTAGCCCGCAAGGGAGCAGAGGAAAGCGCGGTTTTACTTAAAAATGACGGTATTTTACCGCTTGATAAGAATGTAAAGAGCATAGCGTTAATCGGTCCCAACGGTAATACAGGCGCAATTCACGGTAGCTGGCAATGCGGCGGTAAGATTGAGGAAACCGTTACCGTATATGAGGGAATTAAAAATATTGTTGGCGACAGAGTTAAATTTGCTATGGGCTGTCCTATTGAATATAATGCAGCTGATACATCAATGCTTGATGAGGCCTGCGAGCTTGCTAAAAATAGCGAGGTTGTAGTGCTTTGCTTGGGCGAGCATCAGGATTATTCAGGCGAGGGCAATTGCCGCGCGGATATTGATTTGCCTGAGGTTCAGTATAAATTGCTTGACAGAATACTTGAGGTAAACAAAAATGTGGTAGTAGCATTATTTGCAGGCAGACCGCTTGCAATGTCAAGACTTGCAGAAAAAGCGCCTGCAATCTTGGATATGTGGATGCCGGGAACAGAGGGCGGTAATGCCTTAGCTAACCTGTTATTCGGGGATGCTATTCCGTCAGGTAAAATCACAATGACATTCCCACGCGTTTTAGGTCAAGTGCCGATTTACTATAACCACTACACAACAGGCAGACCGAAGCTCCCCGAGGATGACTTTAACCGCGTTCGCTTTACATCATCATATCTTGACATTCAAAATAGCCCGCTTTATCCGTTTGGCTATGGCTTATCATATACCACCTTTGAGTATAGCGACTTTAGTTTAAGCGCAGACACAATGAAATCAGGCGACACATTAATCGCAAGCGCGAAAATCACAAATACAGGCAAATATAAAGCAAAGGAAGCGGTACAATTTTACATAAGAGATGTAAAGGGCTCCTGTGTCCGTCCCGTTAAGGAGCTGAAGGGCTTTGAAAAAATCGAGCTTGATGTGGGCAAGTCCAAGGTAGTTTCATTTGAAATCAACGAGGAAATGCTCAAGTATTGGAATAAGGAGCTTAATTTCGTTGCCGAAAAGGGCGAGTTCCAGGTATTTATCGGCAAGGACTCCACCTGTCAGCCGTTTGCAAGCTTTAATTTAATCTAAAAAAGCGATTTTCTGCTATTTTGACGGGAAATTTGCAATCATAAAATCGGCAGAGATGTTTTTTCTGCCGATTTGTGTTATAAAAAAGGTATTGTTTGTTTCTGCGTACGGTGGTTGAATAATGAATCCGAAACGGGCGGATATGGAATCCAAAACGGGCGGATATGGAATCCGAAACGGGCGGATATGGAATCCGCCCCTACAAAGGAATCGAAAAAAGAACGAATATAAACAACCATTCCTCGTAGGGGCGGATTCCATATCCGCCCGAGATGTTGCGAAAACAAAACAATTGTGAAAAGGTGAAATTATGAATAACGAAAAAAGTTTGCCGGAAAGAAAAAGATTACGATTGCAAAATTTTGATTATAGCTCAAAGGGTGCGTATTTTATTACCATATGCACGAAGGATAGAAAAATATTATTTGGGGCGGATTCAAAATCCACTCAAATGATTGAAAGAACCTTCCTTGAAACCATACAACAATATAAAGGTGTTGAAGCACCGATATATGTTGTTATGCCAAACCATTTTCACGCGATTATTACGATATCGCGGGCGGATATGGAATCCGCCCCTACGGTTTCGGAAATTGTACAATCATTCAAGAGACATTCAACCGTAGAATATATTAAAATGGTTAGCCTTACGGGAATCGAACACATTTGTCTCAGAACGATAAATCCGCGAGCCTTTGTCCGACCTTTGTCTTGAAAGTTTTTTAACTGTCTGCGTCAAAGCTCGAAAAAATTCTCTACGGATTTATTCGCTCTGAGATGCGAGCAGTTTCAAATGAGAAAACAGGTTGGATTACAAGGCGAAAAAGTGCAGGCAATTAAAGAATTGTCAAGCTTTTTCAACGCAGTAAGGCAAGC
>JAFQAM010000212.1 GCA_017416885.1 Clostridia bacterium
AAGGATTTTCACTGACAGCAGTGTTTCAAGAGCGTTTTGCGGCAGTGTGAAATAAAGCAGAGGGCACAAAACGCAAATTGCAAGCGCTAAGTATGCAAAATTTCTATTGAATATCATAAGAAGCAGCACTGTTGCGAAAACAATACCGACTATTCCCGACAGCGAATGAGCAAGGCACAGCGCTACAATCATTATGATGCCAAAGAACACTCCGCTGAGCTTTTTTCTACCACTTCTTTCGGAAATAAAATGAACGATCGAGAACGGAATTATCGTCGCTAAATAGTGCGCATAGGTATTAGGATTGCTGAATGGGCCTATGGCGCTCTGCCCGCTTGAGAAAAGCTTCAAAAGCTCCGGAACATCAGCGCTCAGCTCGCCGATTATAACCTGCATTATACCTAATACGGCAACTGTCATACCGGAAAGCACTAATGATATCAAGCATCTTCTGAACCATTCCTTTGATCTAATCAGGTTTGTTATAACAAAATAGAAGGACATAAGGCACACTGTGGACAGCGCGCTTGGGATTGATTCTGCTAAGCTTGTTGAAATTGCGCCTCTTATAAATGTGATCAATAAAAGCGCAACTACGAATACATCAAAATATTCAAATTTAAATGTTCTTCTGCCTAAGATGCATTTTATTGCGTAGCATATAAAAACATAAGCAACGCAGAAAATCAGCATTCTTGTAGTTGCAAACGGCAATATTGTCACTGTTACCAAAACGCCTATTTCAGGTCTTGTAAGCACGCAGTAGCCTAAGGCTATTAACGCGATTGCTCCAACAAGCTCAAGAGGCATTATAAAGTATGACAAAATACCTAACAGGATACCTGCAAAAAATGCCGCATTTGGTAATGAAACTCTCTGTTTTTCAGACACCTGTCGCATTTTTTCCTTATTTAGTCCTAAATACTTAAAGAAAAGCGCGTCGCATAATTTGCTGTTATAAATATTTTGGGATATAGATTTTCCCGAGCATAAAAGCGGTACGCTTAAAACGCACACAGCCAATGCTGAAATAAACATACGGAAGGTAACATTCAAAAACAGTACATAGCTGTTCAGCGGATATAGCAATGCAATTACCGCGCCCATTACAAGCATCATAAGTCCGTAGTCTCTTGTTGACACACGAAGCAACCATTCGATAAATCTTGGGATTGCATTAACAAGCAGGCTATTTTGTATGGTTTTGGACATTGATTTTCTAACCTTGCTATGTCCTACGGTTTTCTTTTTGCGCTTTACTGACTGTAAATATTTTTCGTTGACCTCATCGTATGAGGTGAAAAATTTACCGAATATTCCGTTCTTTAAAAGGAAAAAGAATTTTTCGCTGACTACATCAAAAAAAGAGCGACTGTTTACCTTACTGTTTCTTTTTCTTTCCAATATCT
The DNA here is from genome assembly GCA_017416885.1 of Clostridia bacterium. Taxonomy (GTDB): domain Bacteria; phylum Bacillota; class Clostridia; order Oscillospirales; family CAG-272; genus RGIG2000. Next base: position 1,410 of record JAFQAM010000212.1, read on the forward strand.
CACATCCATTCTTTTTGGGATTGGGTTATTTTTTCTTTTTGTCGGTTGGCAAGCCATATTTTTCAACATAGCTTTCATAAAGGTCGGGGCGACGCTCCTTGGTTAGCTCTAAGGATTTTTCAAGTCGCCATTTATCTATATTGGCATGATGCCCTGAGAGTAGCACGGGGGGAACCTCTTTTCCGTTGAACACAGGCGGGCGAGTGTACTGCGGATATTCAAGCAAGCCTGAGGCTATGCTTTCCTTTTCGTAGCATTCCTTATCGGATAAAACTCCGTCTAAAAGCCGTGATACGGCATCCACTATAATACAAGCGGGGATTTCACCGCCTGTTAATACATAGTCGCCTATGGAAATTTCCTCGTCTATAATTTCGTCGATTA
>JAFQAM010000022.1 GCA_017416885.1 Clostridia bacterium
ACTCGCTGTCCTCACAAAGCGCATATAGCATATGCTCGCTGCCAATGAACTTACTTTTGTACCTTTTTGCGCACAGGGATGAGGCTTCAATAATCCTTTTACATTTAGGAGTCAGCTCAGAGCCTGAAAGATTTGAAAAGCTCCCCGAGCCGGAAATCTCAATTACACGGTCATAAGCCTCACCGTATAATATCCCCTTTTCCTCAAGAATTTTTGAGCCCACACAGTCAGTATTTAATATTCCCAAAAGCAAATGCTCCGTGCCTATGTAGGTGTGTCCTGATTTTTCTGCGCACCTTTTTGCGCTTTGTAATGCGTCCTGAGCCTTTTTTGTAAATCGGTTTACCATCTCTATTTCCCCCTTGGTTAGTCAACTGTAATAGAGTATTGCCCGAAAATGTCGCTTATTTTCACTGATCTCTTGAATTTATTTCCTCATACGCATCTGCTAAACGGTTAAATGTAGTCGCATCAATTATTCCCGTATCATTCAGCATATTCTTTCTTTGAAATTCCTTGATTGCATTTTGCGTTTTCGTGTCATAAATACCGTTTAATACTATCCCCTCAAGCTCCTCATAATCTCTTGATATCGTTTCAAGCATATGCTGAATTATATATAAAACATTATCCACAGTCCCGGGCAATATCTCATACCCCTCAAACCGAGGTAAAACATATACCGCCCTTGCTAACGCATTGCTCTCAGCGCGGATTTCCCAAATGGTGTGCAGAATAGTCCATGTTTCACTGTCAACTACACCTGTTTCACTGATGCCGTATCTGTTTTGAAAATCCCTGACCGCATTCCGCGTTGCTTCATCATATATGCCGTCAATACCGACAGTACCGTTTTGTGACTCCAAAAAGTTCAAATCCCTTAGAATTCTTTGTATCTGTACAATAAAATTTCTTTCCTCTAACGCATTAAATAAAGCCATATCTCTCCTTAATTAACCAATATTGAAGCCGGGATTTTGCCCCACCGAGGCTAATCCTCCGTCATATAAATCACGGTATACCGATGTGATTTCATCCCAGGTGGAGGCGGAAACTACGGGAGTGGGATCAAGCCCGAATATTTCCTTGAATACCGTAACCGCCGCTTGCGTCTGATTACCGAAAACACCGTCAACGGAAATTTTAGGGATTTGCGTGTAAGTATTTCCTATAAAATTCAAATATTCCTGCAATGATGTAACATCGTCGCCCTCTATTCCAAACCGTAAAACTCTGCCTTGATAGGGAAGAGTAGCGCTGCCGAAATATCCCGCGGGCAATGAGGTTAAAATACCGACATACTCCCTGTATAGCCTATCCCAAGTATTTATATCCGTTTCCCCCGTCACATTAAGACCGTAAACGCGCTGAAATGACTCCAATGCATTTTTTGTAGCTGGTCCAAAGCTTCCGTCGATGGTAATGGGCGGAATTTCATTGTTGAACTCAGATACTAAATTAAGTAAATATTGCAGCTCAAATACCTCGCTGCCACTGTCTCCTTCGCTAAGAAATGTGTTAAACAGACCGGACACCTCGCTGAGCGTTACCCCCTCAGATGCTAAATCGTTAAGCCTCTTAACCGCGCTGTAAATTCTCTGTATGCTGTACCAGGTGCTTTTACCGACTAATCCGTCAGGCTCCAAATTGAACGCATTTTGAAATGCTTTAACCGATTCCTCGGTAGCAGTATCAAAAATTCCGTTTGCAACAGGTATTTTCGGTATTCCCGAATAGTTTTTTGATATTCTGTTCAGTCTTAATTGTACCTGCCTTACGGAATTACCGATATCTCCAACGCCGAGAGTTCTGCCATCCCATGTTTCGCGCCTTTCTCCCACAGGCGCATTTTTTACAAGTCTTATATCGTTACCGTAATAATTCTGCAAAATCTCAAAGGGAGTAAGACCGTTTTCAGCCAAGGTAACAGTCCCCCATTGCTCAAGCCCCTCGCACCTCAGCTCACGCCCGTCACAGTACGCGGCAAAAAGAGGCTCAATGCTGTCCCCAACCACTATATAATCATTAAAAAGCTCATCAACAATCCTTGAAACATTTTCAAAAATATCTCTTCCGTTTACAAATGACTGATCGTTGGCAATTGAATTTGTAATATCAAAATCATATCCCCTTGATCTGTAATAATCCGTATAAACCCTGTTCAGAGTATATGAAACCTGAGCATATACATTCGCTCTTATAGCGTTTTCGGGCCATGTAGGATAAATTTCGCTTGAAGCAACATTTTTTATGTAATCGGCAAAGGGAACGGTAACATTTGGCGCATTGCTGTCAGGCGCGCCTAAATGGACGGTAATATATTGCGGAATGTAAGGTAAATTATTCGGCATAAAATCTCCTTATAAATCAGTATCGGGAATTTCAACAAATCTGCTGTCGTGATCGGGAATATCATCTGCGGGATTTGAAAACTCCGAAAGCGGAATTAAATTAATAGGCTGTATAGATGTAATACCCTGAAAAACAGGCGCGTTAATTACATCGCTATCAAAAAAGCCTTCCTTTGATACAAATATATTATAGCTTGTAAAGGGATGAAAATTTCCGGGCGAAAGAGAAAGCGCGCTGCTTTTTGTGGGTAAAGCAATCTTATCCGTTTGCCCTGATTTATTAGTCCTTGTTGAATAAATTAAATAGCCGTTGGAATTTGTAAAATCTCCGTTACCGTTGTCAAACCCGCGGTTTTCATAAATGTTAACAATGGCATTTTCAATAGGTATAGCTCCGTTTGAGGTTCTTACATTAACCGTAAGAAAGCCAATATTTTCAGTTGAATTATCCATATATTCACCTCCGTTATAAATATAATATGCAAAAAATATTCCCTTGTTACTTGACAAACACATTTTTAATATGTATAATGTTCGTCAGTGAGTTCGGAACCATCCTCACTTAAAACAAAACTAAGGAGTAAAAAATGAAAAATCAAAAAATCAACTACATTGCAAGAGCAGCCTTGGTTGCCGCCTTGTATGTAGCGCTTACGCACCTAAGCAATGTCTTAGGCTTGGCAAGCGGAGCAATCCAAATCCGATTTAGCGAAGCGCTCTGTATTTTGCCCTTTTTTATGCCAAGCGCAATACCGGGGCTTTTTGTAGGCTGCATAATCGCTAATCTGACCACAGGCGCAGTAGTATGGGATATCCTGTTTGGCTCATTAGCCACATTAATTGGCGCATTTTTTGCATCAAAGCTGAAAAACAAGTATCTTATCCCAATTCCCACAGTAATAGCAAATACAATAATCGTACCGATTATAGTTTTATTCTGCTATACCGACAAATCACTGTGGACTGTTCCCACATATCTTATAGGCGTTGCAGGAGTTTTTGCAGGCGAAATTATCTCTGCATATATATTCGGCATAATACTTTTTTCAGCGCTGAATAAGCATAAAAATATTTTTAAATAAAACGGACTTAAGTCCGTTTTTTTAGTTGATTTTTTAGTCCGTTTATGATACAATAAATAAAAAAATGTAAAGGAGAATAATATGGCAAGAAGAAGTAAAAGAAAAACATATAATGCTATAAAAGCGGTATTATCAATAGTTTGTGTAATAATAGCGCTTTTTGTTTATAAATTTTGTATGCCCAAGGAGCAGGACTACGAAATACCCGAGGGAACAGCAGAATTCCATTTTATTGATATAGGACAGGGCGATGCTACTCTTATAATGGTAGATGGAAAAAATATACTGATTGACACAGGCGACAGAGCAGACGAGGACAGAGCGAAATTAGTTAACTATCTTAAAAAGATGAATGTTACCGAGCTTGAATATTTTGTAGCAACTCATCCCGACTCCGACCATATAGGCTCAGCCGCATATGTAGTCGAAAACTATAAAATAAATAATGTAATTTTATCTCCAAAGGAGCATACAAGCAAAACCTACGAGAATTTCATTACCGCCCTTGAGGAAAGACCGAGCATTAATGTAATTAATGCGCAGGAAAAGCTTGGCGAATGTATCAATGTTGGCGAGCTTGAAATGAAAATCTTAGGACCTGTTGGCGAATACGGCAGCGACGATAATAATAACCCAAGCGTTGTAATTATGGCAAGATGGGGAAATACCAAGGTTCTCTTAACAGGAGATGCCGAGGAGGAAGCAGAGCTTGACTTAAGAACAGAATACGGCGCAGCCCTTGACTGCGATATTTTAAAGGTGGGACATCACGGATCAAGCTCATCAAGTAAAAACGCATTTATCAAGCTTGTTAAGCCTGAATATGCAGTTATTTCCTGTGGCGTAGATAACAAATACGGACACCCACACAAGGAAACCTTAGATGTGTTAGAGTTCCATAAAGCAAAAATCTACCGCACCGACCTTCAAGGCACAATAGTAGCCTCAACCGACGGCGAAAACATTACCTTCAAAACAGAAAAATAATCAAAGCCTAATAAAAAGCCTCAAATTCAAACCGAATTTGAGGCTTTTCCATCAATAAAGCTTTTTCATAAAAAAGAAAGAGAGAACATGTTTTTACCAAAAGGTAGCCTGGTTACGACAGGGGCTCTTGAAAAATATGAACTCTCTATAATTATTATAGTTTATAAAAACATTAATGTCAAGTTTAATGTAAAAAATACTTTATCATCAAATAGTCTGAAAAATCTGTTTTGCAGAAATAATTGATTTTTGAAAAAAGTATAAAATAGAGCTTGTCGGTGGACAACTTGGAAATAATCCCTCCTCGTCAGTACCAAACACAAGCTCCGCCAAAAGCATATCAAATTTTCGCAATAATGTCAATAAGTATATAAAATAATTCTCAAAAAATCAATATTTTTTATGTAAATAATAAGATACACTTATATTTGAAAACGGCTACTGCATTTGCAAAAGCCGTTTTCGTTTATAAATTACATATATCAATTACTAACTACTAACCACTAACCACTAACCACTAACCACTAACCACTAACCACTAACCACTGACCACTGACCACTGACCACTGACCACTAACCACTGACCACTCGTCAAGTCTTAGAAGCGCCCATTAACCACGCGTGTGGCAAAATTTTCGCAAGCACTCTGTAAAGCTTATAGAACGGATGCGGAGTATAAACGCATTTTCCTTTTTTAGCCGCCTTTATTCCGCCTCTTGCGGTTTTTGTAACATTACATCTTGGAAGTGTGTCAAAGGTTTTGGAAACACCGTCCTCAATACCTGCCACCGCTAAAAACTCCGTGCTCATAGGGCCGGGACAAATAGC